>NZ_RCNZ01000048.1:0-41319 GCF_004307525.1 Pseudomonas sp. Sample_21
TTTCTTTGAGCGCTGCGCAGATTGCTAGGTTTTCACACAGTCTGACGATGGCCGGGTCTCGTACACGATATGAATTCCATGCGCCTATTTTGCGCCGCCGTTATCGCGACCGGTCTGGGCATCTTGATCTGAACCAGGATTGCCGGGTGGCGGATTCCAGTCCTCTGGTCGTTCGTCGGTACCTTGCTTTGGCTCAGAGTCAGCTTGCTCCAGGCCGGAGTCATGACCCTCGCCAGAATCAGGGGTTTGCTCGCTTGGACCCGGGTATGGGGCTTCAGGGCCATTGTTGTCGTCGATCATCATTCTCTCCCGTCAGTGGCGCAGGGGCTGCGCTTAATAAGTGAGAGGAGATCGGCGCACAGAGAGTGCTATTTGCTCGACGAGCGGACATTCTGACCAACCCAAACACTTGGTAGTGCGAGTCGCAGGCGTGATCGAGCAGCCCCGCGCATCTCAAACACATGAAAAAGGCCAATGCTGTGAACATTGGCCTAAGTCATTGAAAAATATGGTCGGGACGGAGTGATTCGAACACTCGACCCCTAGCACCCCATGCTAGTGCGCTACCGGACTGCGCTACGCCCCGACTGATGTTGCATCTCGCTCTTCACCTCGAAGAGCGCTCAAGAATATATCGCAAGCTTTTGAAAACTGGAAGTATTCAAACGCTGCTTTTTATTTCTTGAGCACCACCAGGACATCTTCCAATTCGGCAATCATCTGCCGAATCATCTGTTTGTACTGGGTGGTATCGTCTTTGGCTTCGTCGCCGGACAGACGCAGACGCGCGCCGCCGATGGTGAAACCCTGATCGTAAAGGAGCGCGCGGATCTGCCGGATCATCAGCACGTCCTGGCGCTGATAATACCGGCGGTTCCCGCGGCGTTTGACGGGGTTGAGCTGAGGAAACTCCTGCTCCCAGTAGCGCAGCACGTGTGGCTTTACGGCACACAGCTCGCTGACTTCACCAATGGTGAAGTAGCGTTTGCCCGGGATGACGGGTAGTTCGTCGTTATGACTTGGTTCCAGCATAAGCCTCAACTCGGGCCTTCAACTTCTGCCCTGGACGAAAGGTGACCACACGGCGAGCCGTGATCGGGATTTCTTCCCCCGTTTTCGGGTTGCGGCCAGGCCGCTGGCGTTTGTCCCGAAGGTCGAAATTGCCGAAACCGGACAATTTGACCTGCTCGTTGTCTTCAAGAGCGTGCCTGATTTCCTCGAAAAACAGTTCTACCAATTCCTTGGCTTCCCGCTTGTTCAGGCCCAGCTCTTCATACAGACGTTCCGCCATCTCAGCTTTCGTCAAAGCCCCCATACGTCACTTCCTTAACGTGGCGTTCAACCTTTGTTCGAGCGAGGTGAGGATATTTTGCGTCGTCGAATTCACCTCATCGTCATTAAGAGTGCGCGATGGATGCTGCCAGGTCAAGCCAACTGCAAGGCTTTTTCTATCAGGATCAATACCTTTACCCTGATACACGTCAAACAGCCTGAGCTCTGTGAGCCATTCGCCTGCATTTTCACGGATTACGTCCAGTACAGCCGAGGCCGCGACGTCTTTGTGCGCGATCAGGGCAAGGTCACGACGCACTTCAGGAAAGCGAGACAACTCGTGGAATTTCGGCATTTTACCGAGCGCCACTTCCGCCAGAACCAGCTCGAAGACGAACACCGGACGATCCAGCCCCAGCGCCTTCGACAGCTCAGGGTGAATTGCACCGATATAGCCTACCTCGCGACCTTCACGCTCGATGCGCGCGGTCTGACCCGGATGCAGCGCCGGGTGCTTGCCCGGAGCAAAGGTGAACGAATCGAGGGCACCGGCGAAACCCAGCACCGCTTCCACGTCAGCCTTCACGTCGAAGAAGTCGACGGTATCCCGACCCTGCGCCCAGCCTTCCGGCAAGCGACTCCCGCAAACTACCCCGGACAGCATCGGCTCTTGCTTCAAGCCTTCAAGCTGACCAACGAAGCGCAGGCCGCTCTCGAACAGACGCACGCGATCCTGCTGACGGTTGAGGTTGTGCTGCAACGCCTTGACCAGACCTGGCCACAACGACGAGCGCATGGCGGCCATATCGTTGGAGATCGGATTGGCCAGCAACAGCGGCTCGACACCTGGATTGAACAGTTCGAACTGACGCGGATCGATGAAGCTGTAAGTGATCGCTTCCTGATAACCACGAGCAACCAGCAGACGACGCAGCTCAGGCAGATCACTACGCGCTTCGGCCTTGGCCTGTGGCGCCAGACGCGCTTGCGGGTAGCGAACCGGCAGACGGTTGTAACCGTACAGGCGAGCCAGCTCTTCGATCAGGTCGACTTCCAGGCTGATATCGAAGCGATGGCTTGGCACTTCAACGCGCCATTGGCCTTCGCCATCAGCGGTAATGCTCAGGCCCAAGGCACTGAGCAGACGCTCGACCTGTGCCGAATCCATCTCCATGCCGAGCATCTGAGTGATGCGCTGCGCGCGCAGAGTGATCGGTGCAATCGATGGCAGATGTTGCTCGCTGACGGTCTCGATGATCGGACCAGCTTCGCCGCCAGTGATTTCCAGCAGCAGGCCAGTGGCGCGCTCCATGGCTTCACGGGCCAGCTGCCAGTCAACGCCACGCTCGTAGCGATGCGAAGCGTCGGTATGCAAGCCGTAAGAACGTGCCTTGCCGGCAACCGCAATCTGATCAAAGAACGCAGATTCGAGGAACACATCACGGGTGGTCGCGGAAACACCGCTGTGCTCGCCGCCCATGACACCGGCGATCGCCAGTGCACGAGTGTGGTCAGCGATGACCAGCGTATCGCTACGCAGGCTGACTTCCTGACCATCAAGCAGAACCAGCTTCTCGCCCTCTTCAGCCATGCGCACACGAATGCCGCCATTGATTTCGGCGAGATCGAAAGCGTGCAGCGGTTGGCCGAGCTCGAGCATCACGTAGTTGGTGATGTCGACGGCAGCGTCGATGCTGCGCACGTCGGCGCGACGCAGACGTTCAACCATCCACAGCGGAGTTGGCTTCGACAGGTCGACATTACGGATGACCCGGCCCAGATAACGCGGGCAGGCCGCTGGGGCCAGCACCTCGACCGAACGGACTTCGTCGTGTACCGCTGCAACCGCAGCCACCACAGGACGGGTTACCGGCACGGCGTACAGCGCGCCGACTTCACGGGCCAGACCGGCCAGGGACAGGCAGTCGCCACGGTTCGGGGTCAGGTCGACCTCGATGCTGGCGTCTTCCAGATCCAGATACACACGGAAATCTTCGCCCACCGGCGCATCGGCCGGCAGCTCCATCAGACCGTCGTTGCCCTCACCGACCTGCAGCTCTGCCTGCGAGCACAGCATGCCGTTGGACTCGACGCCACGCAGCTTGGCCTTCTTGATCTTGAAGTCGCCCGGCAGCTCTGCGCCAATCATGGCGAACGGAATCTTCAGGCCCGGGCGCACGTTTGGCGCTCCGCACACGACCTGGAAGGTTTCCGCGCCATTGCTGACCTGGCATACGCGCAACTTGTCGGCGTCCGGATGCTGCTCGGTGCTCAGCACCTCACCCACCACCACACCACTGAATACGCCGGCGGCCGGCGTAACGCTATCGACCTCAAGACCGGCCATCGACAGACGGGCAACCAGCTCGTCGCGATCTACCTGCGGGCTGACCCAGCCACGCAGCCATTGTTCACTGAATTTCATCCTGCTCTCCTAAGAATTCGTTACGACTAGCGAAATTGCGCGAGGAACCGCAAGTCGTTGTCGAAGAACAGACGCAAGTCGTTCACGCCGTAACGGAGCATGGCCAGACGCTCGACGCCCATGCCGAAGGCAAAGCCGGAGAACTCTTCCGGGTCGATGCCGGACATGCGCAGCACGTTCGGGTGAACCATGCCGCAGCCCATCACTTCCAGCCAGCCGGTCTGCTTGCAGACGCGGCAGCCTTTGCCACTGCACATCACGCATTCCATATCGACTTCAGCGGATGGCTCGGTGAACGGGAAGTACGAAGGACGGAAACGCACGGCCAGTTCTTTCTCGAAGAACACCCGCAGGAATTCTTCGATGGTGCCTTTGAGATCGGCAAAATTGATATCGCGATCAACCAGCAGGCCTTCGACCTGGTGGAACATCGGCGAATGGGTGATATCGGAGTCGCTGCGATAGACGCGGCCCGGGCAGACGATGCGGATCGGCGGCTGCTTCGATTCCATGGTGCGGACCTGTACCGGCGAGGTATGGGTGCGCAGCAACATGTTGGCATTGAAATAGAAGGTGTCATGCATCGACCGGGCCGGGTGATGGCCTGGGATGTTGAGCGCTTCAAAGTTATGGTAGTCGTCTTCGACCTCTGGGCCTTCGGCAATGCCGTAGCCAATGCGGGTGAAGAACTGCTCAACGCGCTCCAGAGTCCGGGTGACCGGGTGCAGACCGCCAGAGGTCTGGCCACGGCCCGGCAATGTCACGTCGATGGATTCGGCAGACAGTTTGGCAGCCAGCTCGGCTTCTTCAAACAATGCCATGCGCGCATTGAGAACGCCTGTAACACGTTCCTTGGCAACGTTGATCAGCGCACCGACTTGCGGACGCTCTTCGGCCGGCAGATTCCCCAGGGTCTTCATCACCTGAGTCAATTCGCCCTTCTTGCCAAGGTATTGAACCCGGATTTGCTCCAGGGCATTGATATCTTCAGCGCTTTGCACAGCCTCTAGTGCTTGAGAGACCAGCGCATCCAGGTTTTCCATGTACAGACTCCAGATACAAAATAGGGGAAGAGCTTGAAGGCTCTTCCCCTATTTATGACGTTTAACACCTGGCCCCACAGAGGTGAGGCCGGGTGACTGTCGGGGGTACTTAAGCCAAGGTGGCTTTAGCTTTCTCGACAATCGCAGCAAACGCCGCTTTTTCGTTCACTGCCAGATCAGCCAGAACCTTACGGTCGATCTCGATGGACGCTTTTTTCAGGCCAGCGATGAAACGGCTGTAGGACAGACCGTTAACACGAGCACCAGCGTTGATACGAGCGATCCACAGAGCGCGGAACTGACGTTTTTTCTGACGACGGTCACGGTAGGCGTACTGGCCTGCCTTGATTACCGCTTGCTTGGCAACACGGAATACGCGGGAGCGTGCGCCGTAGTAGCCTTTAGCAAGTTTCAGAATTTTTTTGTGACGCTTACGGGCAATGACGCCACGCTTTACACGAGCCATGAGTTACTTCCTCTATTCTTGACTAAATTAACGAAGGCGCAGCATGCGCTCGACTTTTGCCACGTCAGACGGATGCAGCAAGCTGCTACCGCGCAGTTGACGCTTACGCTTGGTCGACATTTTAGTCAGGATGTGGCTCTTGAAAGCGTGCTTGTGCTTGATGCCGTTAGCAGTTTTCAGAAACCGCTTGGCAGCACCACTTTTGGTTTTCATTTTTGGCATGTTCGGATACTCCGCATTCAGTTGATAAACATAATCAGAAGGCCTGCCGTGCCCTGTTGATTACTTCTTCTTTTTCGGGGCGATGACCATGATCAGCTGGCGTCCTTCCATCTTAGGATGCTGTTCGACCGAACCGTACTCGAGCAGGTCTTGTTCAACCCGCTTGAGGAGTTCCATCCCCAGCTCCTGGTGGGCCATCTCACGGCCGCGGAATCGCAAGGATACCTTGGCCCTGTCCCCGTCACTCAGGAAACGTACCAGGTTGCGCAGTTTTACCTGGTAATCCCCTTCCTCCGTCCCTGGACGAAACTTGATTTCTTTAACCTGAATCTGCTTCTGGTTTTTCTTCGCCGCGGCAATCTGCTTCTTCTTCTCGAAGATCGATTTGCCGTAGTCCATCACCCGGCAAACAGGCGGGACTGCATCTGCGGAGATTTCCACCAGATCAAGCTTTGCTTCTTCAGCGATACGAAGCGCTTCATCAATCGAGACGATGCCAATCTGCTCGCCATCAGCGCCAATTAACCGAACCTCGCGTGCCGAGATATTCTCGTTGATCGGGGCTTTCGGTGCAGCTCGTTTATCTTGTCTCATTTCACGCTTAATAATAATTACTCCGAATCTGGGCGACCACGCCGGGAAACCGCTTGCGCGAGAAACTCAGCGAACTGGGCGACGGGCATCGAGCCCAGGTCAGCACCTTCACGAGTACGCACAGCGACAGTCTGCATCTCGACTTCCTTATCTCCGATAACCAAAAGATAGGGAACCTTGAGCAAAGTATGCTCGCGGATTTTAAAGCCGATCTTTTCATTTCTCAAGTCGGACTTGGCACGAAATCCGCTTTCGTTGAGAGTTTTTTCAACCTCTGCAACAAAATCTGCCTGTTTATCAGTGATATTCATGATCACCGCCTGGGTTGGCGCGAGCCACGCAGGGAAGGCACCTTCGTAGTGCTCGATCAGAATCCCGACGAAACGCTCGAACGAACCGAGGATCGCGCGGTGCAACATCACTGGGTGTTTGCGGCTGTTGTCTTCGGAGACGTATTCAGCGCCCAAACGGACAGGCAGGTTAAAATCGAGCTGCAAGGTACCACACTGCCAGACGCGACCGAGACAATCTTTCAGCGAAAACTCGATCTTCGGCCCGTAGAAAGCACCCTCGCCCGGCTGCAGATCGTACGGCAGGCCAGCAGAATCAAGGGCCGCAGCCAATGCTGCTTCAGCGCGATCCCACAGCTCATCGGAGCCGACACGTTTTTCCGGACGAGTGGACAGCTTCATCTCGACTTCGGTAAAGCCGAAATCGCGATAGACGTCCATGGTCAGCTTGATGAACGCAGCGGACTCGGCCTGCATCTGCTCTTCGGTGCAGAAAATGTGCGCGTCGTCCTGGGTGAACGCTCTCACACGCATGATGCCGTGCAACGCACCCGATGGCTCGTTACGGTGACAGGCACCGAACTCGGCCAGACGCATCGGCAACTCGCGGTAGCTTTTCAGGCCCTGATTGAACACCTGCACGTGGCACGGGCAGTTCATCGGCTTGATGGCGTAGTCGCGGTTTTCCGACTGAGTGGTGAACATGTTGTCGGCGTAGTTGGCCCAGTGCCCGGATTTCTCCCACAGGCTGCGGTCGACGACTTGAGGAGTCTTGATCTCAAGGTAGCCGTTGTCGCGCTGGATCTTGCGCATGTACTGCTCGAGCACCTGGTACAGAGTCCAGCCGTTCGGGTGCCAGAACACCATGCCCGGCGACTCTTCCTGAGTGTGGAACAGGCCCAGGCGCTTGCCGATCTTGCGGTGATCGCGCTTCTCGGCTTCTTCGATGCGCTGGATGTATGCCGCCAGTTGCTTCTTGTCGGCCCAGGCGGTGCCGTAGACGCGCTGCAATTGCTCGTTCTTGGCGTCGCCACGCCAGTAGGCGCCCGACAGTTTGGTCAGCTTGAAGGATTTCAGGAAACGCGTGTTCGGCACGTGCGGACCGCGGCACATGTCAACGTATTCTTCGTGATAGTACAGACCCATGGCCTGCTCGTTCGGCATGTCTTCGACCAGGCGCAGCTTGTAGTCTTCGCCACGGGCCTTGAACACTTCGATCACTTCGGCGCGCGGAGTGACTTTCTTGATGACGTCGTAATCCTTCTCGATCAGCTGCTGCATGCGCTGTTCGATGGCCGCCATGTCTTCCGGCGTGAAAGGACGCTCGTAGGCGATGTCGTAATAGAAGCCTTCGTCGATGACCGGGCCGATTACCATCTTCGCGGTCGGGTACAGCTGTTTGACCGCGTGGCCAACCAGGTGCGCGCAAGAGTGGCGAATGATCTCCAGCCCCTCTTCATCCTTTGGCGTAATGATTTGCAGGGTCGCGTCGCTGCTGATGATGTCGCTGGCGTCGACCAGTTGGCCATTGACCTTGCCGGCGAGCGTGGCCTTGGCCAGACCTGCACCAATGGATGCGGCGACCTCGGCTACGGAAACCGGGTGATCGAATGAACGTTGACTGCCGTCGGGAAGAGTAATAGTTGGCATGGCGCCTCCTCTCCTAGTGGTGACCCCTACCAAAGGTCACGTGGGTTGGGATGAGCCAGTACAAGATCCGATCCAGGCCATTCAATGACGAACGCCTGCCTTACAGCGGCAGGAGCCTTGCGGCCAACCGGAAAACCGAACCAGAGTGACTGGGATTCAAATCGGAAAAATTCGCACGCCGACCGCTTCGGGACTGAAGGTCATCCGAAGCCTGAGAACGCTTGAGCCCGGCATGCTAGCACAGATGAGCGGTCGCTCACGCCCTGATTTGGCAGAAGGCGAAATGTCCGATTTTATGCCAGAGTGCTGAACTTGATCGGCCCTTGCGCCCTCAGATAACAAGACATTGACCCACAAGGAGCATCCTCGCATGCGTCTGAAAAGCTTATTCGCCGTCGTCGCCCCCGTCGTCCTGCTGCTGCCACTGAGCGCCCATGCCGACTGGCCGAAAGGCGAGCGCGAAAAGTACATGGCCCAGTGCACTCAGGCTGCGACCCAGCAAATCGGTGCTGCTGCGGCGAAATCCCACTGCGCTTGCGGAGCTGACGCCATCAAGTCCTATCCGGCCAGCGACATTCAGGCGCTGATGGACAACAAGGCGACTCCTGAATTGCAACAGAAAGCCCTTGGCCAGATCGCCAAATGCAAGGCAAATACCGCCCCGAAAAAATAAGAAAACCGGGTATTAATATCGGCTGAAAGGCGGAAAAAAGTGCTGGAAATGAGCCTTTTCAGACGATTTATGCAGGTTTTACAGGTTTTTTTATCGTCTTTACGTTTCGCTGAAAGCCTTCCAAACCGGGGCTTTCAGCAGAAACGGGTGGTAAAGAAAACACGACTGATTGGCAAACAGCACGTCCGGGGGGCTCCCAAAGCGAACATTTCGACTATGATACCCGGGTGTGCCCAGTTGGCCTGAGCAGCACAGTACTACTGAAAATATATGTTTCTTGGAGATACACCATGTCTAATCGCCAAACCGGCACCGTTAAATGGTTCAACGATGAAAAAGGCTTCGGCTTCATCACTCCTCAAGGTGGCGGTGACGACCTGTTCGTACACTTCAAAGCTATCGAATCCGACGGTTTCAAAAGCCTGAAAGAAGGCCAGACCGTCTCTTTCGTGGCTGAGAAAGGCCAAAAGGGTATGCAAGCTGCACAGGTTCGCCCAGAGTAATTTCTCGGCGCACTAAAAAAACCCCGTCCTGGTGACGGGGTTTTTTATGCCTGACACAAAAGGACTCAGCCGCAGTTGACGCGAGTAACTACCAGGTTGTTGTCGGTGTTCAGGTTCAGGCGATCGGAGCGGTATTCCAGGGTGATCATGTCGTTTGGCTTGAGGAAGCGCGCATTTTGCGCCCCAGCCTTGGCACGTGCCTGATCCAGCAATTCAGGGGATGCCTTCTTGCCGATGGCGAATTGCGCTGCCGATGCTTCGCAGCGGCTGTTCCCCGATTCAGCAGCCACGGGTTCCTTTGCCGACTCGCTGGAGGTTGTGCTGCAACCAGCCAACAGCGCAGCGGCCATCAGTGCACCCAGTGTCGCGAACTTCAAAGGCATGAAGCCTCCTTGTTTTCAAATGTTTAAGCAGAGATCGTGCGACCGCCAATGCGGCGTTTGGTTTCAAGGCTCAAGCCATGCCCTGCCCCACGAGCGGAAAAATGCCGAGTTTGCCTGAGCTGCGCGCGGCGACTCAGCAAACAATCGTGACTGAATATTAACGACCTCAATAAACGTCGATGTAGTCATACGGCGGATTCGGCCAGTTGTCCTTGAGCGCGTTGAAAATCTGCATCACCCAGACTTCATCGCTGGCTGCGACGTTGCCCACATAGCCGGAGCCCTTTGCCCAGGTTTCCAGGCGAAACAGCAGACCGTCGATATCCTGCCCACCGGTCACGGTGGACAGATAGGCGATGCCGTCTTTGGTCACGCGCAATTGGTTGTGTACGTCGTCACTGGCTGAGGCGAGCAATTGGCGCACGGCATCGAGTGTGAGGCCGTCAGGGCTATTCAGATCGATCTGCACAACAGGGTCCTTGGTAAGCCGGAAAAGACCAAGTGTCGCATAGCGCTCCGCTCATGCCTAAGTCGCAGTGCCAAACGCCGCGCAAAATGGTTAACTCGAAAAACAGACACCCCGACCTTTCGAGCCTCCTCATGACCAGTGTAAGCATCGACGCCGCCATCAACGCCAAATGGGCCGAAGGACACAGCTCTTACAGCCCCGGCACGACGGAAGAACTGGCGCTGATCGGCATCGATTTACTGGTCAAGGAGTTGGGGATAGAAGCGGCGCAGCATTTTATCAATCAGGTATTTGAACGCTATCCGATCGGCCAGGCCGAACAGCCGCAGTGAAAACCCGCAGGCAAACTGCCTGCGGGTCGACGACTTATTTCAGGCGTTTCAGGCGCTCGGTCAGCAGATCAAAGAATCCCTGGGCGTCGCCATTTTCGACCCAGAATGCATTCTTCGGCGCTTTCAGGCCGTCATACCAGTCAACGATGGTCTGGCCGAATGTCGGTCCTTCACGGCTATCCACGACGACGTTGACCGCCCGACCGGTAAACAACTCGGGCTTGAGCAGATACGCCACAACGGTGGCGTCATGCACCGGGCCGCCGGGAATGCCGTAGTGCTCCATATCGCCCTTGATGTATTCGTTGAGAATGTCGCCGACGATCTTGCTCGCATTGTTGTTCAGCGCGGCGATCTGCTTCAGGCGCGCGTCACTGGTCAAGATCTTGTGGGTCACGTCCAGCGGCAGATAGGTGAGTTTCACCCCGCTCTTGAGCACCACCTCGGCAGCCTGCGGATCGGCGAACAGGTTGAATTCAGCCACAGGGGTGATGTTGCCACCGTTGAAATGCGCCCCGCCCATGATCACCACTTCCTTGATGCCCTGAACGATCTCCGGTTCCTGGATCAACGCCAGAGCCAGGTTGGTCTGCGGGCCGAGCATGGCGATGGTGATGCTGTGCGGTTTGGCCGATTTAAGAGTGTCGATCAGATAATTGACCGCATTACCTTTCGCCAGGCCTTTCTTCGGTTCGTGAACCGTGACGCCCGACAAGCCTTCCTTGCCATGAATGTTCTCGGCGTAGATCGGCGTGCGCATCAGTGGCTTCGGTGCGCCAGCGTAAACCGGCACGTCTTCGCGCCCTGCCCATTCGCGAGCCAGCCGCGCGTTACGCGAAGTCTTGTCCAGGCGCACGTTGCCAGCGACGGTGGTCAAGGCTCGGATATTCAACTCATCCGGCGAAGCGAGGGCAAAGAGCAAGGCGACCACGTCGTCAGCGCCCGGATCGGTGTCGATGATCAGGTCGATCTTTTCCGCCGCCTGAGCGCCGGTCGCAGTTATCACGGACAAAAGCAGCAGACCCCGAAGCAGTTGATGGAGTTTTTCAGCATAGCGTTGCATAGCGCATTCCTTGTGCAGGTGAAATCGGAAATCAGAATGTAACTCCGGCGACCAGAACGATGTTGCAGTACGGCTGACATTCTCCTGTACGAATGATCGCCCTGGCTTGTCGGCTCAGTACCTTGAACTGCTCGTGAGTGAGCAGATCCCTACGGCCCAGCGCGCCCTCTTCGTTCATCGCGTCCAGATCGGCCAGCGCCGAGGGCTGCTTATCGAAGATCTCTCTGGCCAACACATGGCTTTCCACCTGCATCTCGCTGAGTACGACTTTCAGCGTGCTGACGAAATCAGGGATGCCATGGGTCAGCGCCAGATCAATCAGCTCGACACCCGGCGGCACGGGCAAACCGGCGTCGCCGATCACGACCATGTCACCGTGGCCAAGCGAAGCGATCAGTCGCGACAGCGCGACGTTGAGTAATGGAGTCTTTTTCATGCGGGTCTGAACGCCTGTACTTCGGACATGGTTGGAATCGACGGTTGTGCACCGGCGCGGGTAACCGACAGTGCAGCGGCGATCTGACCGTAGCGGATCGCCTCGTCCTCGGATTTGCCATCGGCCAGCGCTGCGGCGAAACCGCCGACAAAGGTGTCGCCTGCGGCCGTGGTATCGACCGCCTTCACGGTCGGCGCGGGGAAGTGTTCGAAGCCCTTGCCATTGGCGAACAACGAACCCTGCGCGCCCAACGTGACAATGACTTTACCGGCGCCCATGGCAATCAATTGAGTGGCAGCCGTTTCTGCCGACTGCAACGAGTCGACAGCGAGCCCGCTCAACGCGGCGGCTTCGCTCTCGTTAGGAATCAGATAGTCGATCGCCGCGAACCAGTCTGCCGGCAAAGGACGGCTCGCCGGCGCCGGATTGAGGATGACGGTCTTGCCCAGTTCACGTGCACGCTTGAGCGCATGCCCGACCGTCGCATCGGGAATCTCGAGCTGACAGATCACCACATCGGCGGCTTGCAAAACCGCATCAAAACGGTCAATTACCGCTTCCGTCATTGCGCCGTTGGCTCCGGCGACAATCACGATGGCGTTCTGGCTGTCGTCATCCACCACAATCAGCGCCACGCCACTGGAATCCTCTACGACGCTGACAGCCTGGCAGTCGATGTGCTCGGCGAGCAAGGCATCGCGCAATCGCACACCGTAGTCGTCATTTCCGACGCAACCGATCATCGCCACCTGCGCGCCCAGACGAGCAGCGGCAACCGCCTGATTGGCGCCCTTGCCGCCCGACACAGTGGCAAAGGAATGACCGATCAGCGTTTCACCGCCGCGCGGCAGCCGTGGCGCCCGGGTGACCAGGTCCATGTTCAGGCTGCCTATTACCACTACATTTGCTGGCATACATCACTACTCATCAATTCGGTTTCAGCGATATTCGGTGAACACGCCGGACAGCGGCGCGGTCGATTCGCGCAGGACAATACTCGGGGTCACTATGCGTTGATCGGTGCCCGATTCCGGCGCAGCAATTCTGCGCAACAGCACTTCGGCGGCCATCTCGCCCAGTTGCAGGATCGACTGGCCGACCGTGGTCAGCGCCGGATAGACATAACGACTCATCTGAATGTCATCGAAGCCGATCACCGACAGCTCGGCCGGCACTCGCACGTTACGTTCGGCCGCTGCGCGCAGCACACCGATACCAATCATGTCGTTGCCGGCAAAAATCGCACTGGGCGGATGGCTTTCAAGCAGCCGGGCAGCGGCGTTGTAACCGCCGGTGCTGGTGAAGTCGCTTTCCAGCATGCGCTCTTCGCGCACCTCGATTCCCGCCTCTTGCAGCGCTCGGCAGTAACCGGCCTGACGCATTTGCGCCACGCTGGTACTGGCCGGACCGCCGATCGTAGCGATGTCGCGATGCCCCAACTCGAGCAGGTGACGGGTTGCCAGATAAGCGCCGTATTCGTGGTCGATGCGCACCAGATCGGCATTTACACCTTCCAGGCCCCGGTCGACGATGACCATCGGCGTCTTCACGCCCGCCAGTCCTTGCGCCAGACCACTGTCACCGCCAGCGGAGGCGACGATCAAACCGTCGATGCGCTTTTCCAGCAACACACGCAAATAACTGCGCTGCTTGTCCGGGTTGTCGTCGGAGTTACAGAGGATCACGCAATAGCCGTTGCGCTCGCAGTAATCCTCGATTCCGCGCGCCAATTCAGCGAAGTACGGGTTGAGACTATTAGGTACCAGCAAACCGATGGTCGCGGTGGTCTTGGCTTTCAGCGAGCGCGCCACGGCACTGGGAACGTAGTCGAGGCTCTTGATCGCCGCCTCGACTTTGCGCCGCACTTCCTGACTGACCGGGCGGGTGTTGTTCACCACGTGCGACACGGTCGTGTAGGAAATGCCCGCGAGCGCCGCTACATCCTTGATCGTTGCCATGGTTCAGCCCCGGCGACTGGCGCGTTGACTGCGATAGGTGTCGAGCACCACAGCGATAACGATTACCGCGCCGGTGATGATGCGCTTGGTCGGCTCCGTCGCACCAATCTGCGCGAGACCGGCTGCCAGAACGGAAATGATCAACACACCAAAGAAAGTGCTGATCACCGAACCGCGCCCGCCCATCAGGCTGGTACCGCCGATAACCACCGCCGCGATCACTTGCAGTTCCAGGCCCGAACCTGCGTTCGGGTCAGCCGCCTCCAGACGCGAAATCTGAAACAGAGCGGCAATGCCCGCCAGCAGCCCCATCAGGCTGAACACCAGAATCTTGTAGGGCTTGGGATTGATCCCGGCCAGCCGCACGGCTTCTTCGTTGGTGCCGATGCCGATCAGGTAGCGGCCGAAAACAGTGCGGGTCAAAACTGCCTGCGCGATGAAGATCACCAGCAAAGCGATGATGAACGAGGGTGAAATACCGAACGCGATCGGATTCGACAGCCAGGCGAACGCATCGCCGATGTACGCAGTCCGCGACCCGGTCATCTGATACGCCACACCGCGGGCCATTTCCAGCACGCCGAGGGAGACGATGAACGACGGAATCCGCCAGGCCACGGTGATCGAGCCAGTGATGGTGCCGGCCAGAGCCGCCACCGCCATGCCGAGCAGCGCCGCTGGCAAAACGCTCCAGCCCCAGCCGAGAATCGCAACGCTGACCGTCGACGCGGCCAGCGCGAGGACCGAGCCGACGGACAAATCGATGCCGCCGATGATCAGCACAAAGGTCATGCCTACCGCCAGCACCATCAGGTCGGGAATCTGGTTGGCCAGGGTGCTGAAAGTGTTGTACGAGAGAAAATGGCTGCTCAGGACCGAGAACAGCGCAATCATCGCCAGCAAGGCACCGGCCAGGCCCAGATAAGTACCCAGGCCAAAGAAATTGCCACTACGTTTACTGGCAGAAGATGCAGTTTTCATGGGAGATCCCTAGGCGCTGCTTCATTGAGCAACGCATCACGTTTCTGGTAGCCGGCGAAAGCGGCGGCAAGCAAATCATCCTGGGTCCAGCTGTCGCGCTCGAAGGTGTCGATCAGACGTCCCGCCGAGAGCACGCCGATCCGGTCGCAGATCAGCATCAACTCACGCAAGTCACTGGACACCACGACCAACGCCTTGCCCTGGCGGGTCAACTCTCCGAGCAAACCGTAAATATCGAACTTGGCACCGACATCGATCCCACGAGTGGGCTCGTCGAACAGCAGCACGGAACAGTCGCGCTCCAGCCAGCGGCCGATCACGACCTTCTGCTGATTGCCGCCGGACAGTTCCGAGACCAGCTGCGTCGGGCTCGAGCTGCGGATACGCATGACTTCGATCTGACGCTGCGCCAGGGAGATTTCGTCGCCGTTGTTGACGAAACCACCACTGGAGATTTCCGGCATGTTGCCCAAGGCGATGTTGGCGCTGATCGACTGACTGAGCAGCAGCCCTTCGCCCTTGCGATCCTCGGTGATCAACGCGATGCCATTGCGTACGGCATCGACTGGCGAGCGGACACTCACGACCTTGGCCGGGGAGCCGAGCGCGATGGTGCCGCTGTCGGCAGCATCGGCACCGAATATCAGCCGCAGCAATTCCGTGCGCCCTGCCCCGATCAATCCGGAAATACCGAAGATCTCCCCGGCACGCACTTCGAAGGAGACGTCGCGGACTTTGTCCGAACGCGTCAGCCCTTTGACCGTCAACGCCGGAGCGCCGATCTTGCGCGGCCCCATGTCGATGTGTTCGCCCAGTTCGCGACCGACCATCAAGGTGACCAGTTGCTCGCTGTTGTAGTTGGCCATCGGCTCGACGCAGACCAGATTGCCGTCACGCAGCACAGCAATACGCTGCGCCACCCGCGCCAGTTCTTCGAGACGATGAGAGATATAGATGATGGAAACGCCGCGAGCCTGCAATCGGGTGATCTGCTCGAAGAGCATTTCGACTTCGCGCGCCGTGAGCATCGCGGTCGGCTCATCGAGGATCAGCACGTGGCAATCGCCAATCAGGTTGCGCGCGATTTCGACCATCTGCTGATGGCCGATACCGAGTTCGCCGACCAGCGTGTCCGGATCGATCGCATCGAGGCCGACTTGCGCCATGGCTTCGATCGCCGCCTTGCGCAACTGCTTGCGGCTGATCCAGCCAGCGCTGCTCGGCAGATTATCCAGAAACAGGTTTTCCGCCACCGACAGCGTCGGCAACAGATTGAGTTCTTGCATGACCATGCGCACGCCAAGCTCTTCAGCCTGGGTACGGCTGCCCGGACGATAGTCCTTGCCGTGGAATTGCATCTGGCCGGTGGTTGGCGTGACCAGACCACCAATGATCTTCGACAGGGTACTTTTGCCGGCACCGTTTTCGCCGGTCAGCGCCAGTACTTCACCGCGCATCAGCGTCAGATCGATGCCGGTGAGCACCGGTTGCGCATAGGTCTTGCCGATACCGCTGACCGAGAGGACAGCGTTCGGGGCGGAAACTGACATAGAAATCTCCATGCGCTCGCCCGGACGGACGAGCGCCGTTGTGTCGCCAGATGACTTACTGGGTGACCAGTTCGACCGGTGTTTCGATCACGCCGTTGGCACCGCTGTCGACTTTCTCGCCTTTGATGATCTTCAGTGCGGTTTCGATGCCGAACACGGCCTGCTTGGCTGCAAACTGGTCAGCAGTGGCCAGCACGCGGCCGTCCTTGAGCATTGGCTTGATCGCATTGATGTTGTCGTAACCGACGACTTTCACCTGCCCAGCCTTACCAGCGGCACGGACTGCGGAAACGGCGCCGACCGCCATGCTGTCGTTACCGGCCAGCAGTGCTTTGACATCCGGGTATTCACTGAGGATCGAAGCGGCAACCTTGTTGCCCTTGTCGATTTCCCAATCACCGGATTGCAGCGAGACCACTTTGATCTGCGCGGCTTCCATCGCGTCCTTGAAACCGGCCGTGCGCGCCTGTGCGTTGGTGGTAGTGGACACGCCTTCGATGATGCCGACCTCGTCGCCCGCCTTCAGTTGCTTGGCCAGGTATTCGCCAACCAGACGTGCACCTTTGCGGTTGTCCGGGCCTACGAAAGGCACGTTGATGTTTTTACTTTTGACTACGGCGGGATCGAGCTGGTTGTCGATGTTGATCACCGTGATACCGGCGTCTACGGCCTTCTTGATAACCGGCACCATGGCTTTGGAGTCAGAAGGCGCGATCACCAGTGCATTCACCTTGGCCAGGATCATCTGTTCGACGATGCGAGTCTGGCCAGCGGTGTCGGTTTCGTCTTTGATACCGTTGGAGATCAGATCGAAATCGGCGGAGTGTTCTTTCTGGTAGGCTTTGGCGCCGTCTTCCATGGTCAGGAAGAATTCGTTTGCCAAGGATTTCATGACCAGCGCGACTTTGGGTTTTACTGCAGATTCGGCGAACGCCGAGGAGACAGGTAGTGCGGCGGCTGTGGCAGCCAGCATAGCGACAGCAAGAAGACGTGCGGCGAATGGCAGCTTCATGGGTTCACTCCGATCTTATGATTATTGTGAGCAACGTTTGCGCTGACGTAAGCTACGTCACGGCTCCGGGAGAAAATGCCCTTCCAAGCCGCGCAAACGTTTGCGTAGACCGAACTATGAGAATCCCGCCGACATTTGTCAACAATCAGAAATCGTCTTTTGTTGTAGGTCGAATCGCCGAATTGGCAATTTGGCGCTTCAGGCAGTCGTATTGACCAAGCCGCCGCTGGGAGCGCTTTTCGACATCTCCTTGACCAACGCACCCGCCACTTCCGCCAGTGCGGCGCTGGTTTGCGCGATCTGGCCCTGAATCGACATCACTGCCTGGGATTTCGCTTCGGGAGTCGGATAGCTTGCGGCCTGAGCCGCAGCCAGTTGCTGCTGCTGCTCCTGAAGTTGCTTTTGCAATTCCTTCATCCGCTTGAGCAGTGTCTTGACGGTGATGCTGAGATTGCTGTCAGCCTCGGTTTCACTGTTTTCCTGCACAGGACCACCACCGGTTCTGACCTGATTCTTCTCAGTCTTCTCGGTACCCAGCGCCTGCGCCGAAGCCTCATTGGTCGCGTCGTTCAGGGTGTTGATCGTGGCTGCAGTTTTACCGCCGATGGTGACTGCAGCGGGATTGGCAAAACCGACCGTCAGTGACATGTGAACTCCTAAGATTTGGTTTCCTTGAGGACGCATCGGCCTGGGAGCACATTTCTTTAGCAGGGATTTGTCACCCGCCTGGCTTTTCAGAGATTGCCTATCGGCGAGCCGAACAAGAATCCCGCTGTCGTTCGGAATCCCGGATGGGTGGGTCCTCAACGATGCTCCAGCCACCGACAAATATTGATTTAAATCATTGGGTTAAACATTTTCCGCCAGCACATTACGCATGGTATGAATCCTGCTCCCGTCCTTGCACCTCAAGCATTCAGATCGGCTTGGGGCGCATCTAGATGAACCTGCATCAGCACCGTCTCACGACTAGAGAGAAAAATAATGAAATCTGCTTTCAATACCTTGATTCCGGGCGCATTGGCCCTCCTCCTGCTCTTACCTACTGCCCTTCAGGCAAAAGAAGCCGAAACCCAGACGAAACTGGCCAACGTCGTCGTCCTTGCCACAGGCGGCACCATCGCTGGCGCCGGCGCCAGTGCTGCCAACAGCGCCACTTATCAGGCAGCAAAAGTCGGTATCGAACAACTGATTGCTGGCATTCCCGAGTTGAGCAAACTGGCTAACGTGCGTGGCGAACAAGTCATGCAGATCGCTTCGGAAAGCATCACCAACGACAACCTGCTGCAATTGGGTCGTCGCGTTTCCGAACTGGCTGACAGCAAGGACGTGGACGGCATCGTTATCACCCACGGCACCGACACCCTCGAAGAAACCGCTTACTTCCTGAACCTGGTCGAGAAAACCGACAAGCCGATCATCGTCGTCGGTTCGATGCGTCCGGGCACTGCCATGTCGGCAGACGGCATGCTCAACCTGTACAACGCCGTCGCCGTGGCGAGCAGCAAAGAAGCGCGCGGCAAAGGTGTGCTGGTGACCATGAACGACGAGATCCAGTCCGGTCGCGACGTCAGCAAAATGATCAACATCAAGACCGAAGCATTCAAGAGCGCCTGGGGTCCACTGGGCATGGTGGTCGAAGGCAAATCCTACTGGTTCCGCCTGCCGGCCAAGCGGCACACCATGGATTCGGAATTCGACATCAAAAACATCAAGAGCCTGCCTGACGTAGAAATTGCCTATTCCTACGGCAACGTCAGCGATACCGCCTACAAGGCATTGGCGCAAGCCGGCGCCAAAGCCATCATCCACGCCGGCACTGGCAACGGTTCGGTATCCTCTCGCGTGGTTCCATCCCTGCAAGCCCTGCGCAAGGATGGCGTGCAGATCATTCGCTCGTCCCACGTCAACGCTGGCGGCTTTGTCCTGCGTAACGCCGAACAGCCTGACGACAAATACGACTGGGTTGTCGCTCACGATCTGAACCCGCAAAAAGCCCGCATCCTGGCGATGGTCGCGCTGACCAAGACCAACGACAGTAAAGAGCTGCAACGGATGTTCTGGGAATACTAATTGAACATCGCCTGATCACGTCTCGATCGGGCAATTGCGCATCACCTGCCAGCTTGGCAGGTGGTGCCCCGCTTACACCCTTCCAATACTTTTCCCACAAAAATCTCGACAAGCCCTACACCAAAACCGGAAACCCGCTGTCAGAGGATTTTCTTGAATTTTAAGCAGTTGCGAAATCGCTTACAGTTAAATACTGTATGCACGTACAGCTTAATAAGGATAACCTCGTGGCCACCTCTCCTGCTGCTCCTGACGCTTACGAACGCATGGGTATGCGCGTTCAGAAAATCATCAATTCCCCCACCGCACAAAAAGCCAAAGCCGCACTGATTTTCCGTCTGCCGGATGAGCCGATGGATGACTGGGAGCGCTTGCTCGAGGAAATCGACGAGAACGACAACGTTACCCTCGCTTATCGCGATGACGGTGGCGTGCAGATTTTTTGGGTTGTGCCGAAGGAAGATTGACTCAATGAGTGTCCGCTGTGTTGCTTTGCTGTTGTTGTTTTTCGCCATGGGCGCCCAGGCTGGCGCCCCACGTACATTTTCCGAAGCCAAGAAAGCCGCGTGGAAACTTTATGCACCGCAGTCCACGGAGTTTTACTGCGGCTGCAAGTACACCGGCAACAAGGTCGACCTGAAGGCTTGCGGCTATGTGCCTCGCAAGAACGCCAAGCGTGCATCGAGAATCGAATGGGAGCACATCGTGCCGGCCTGGCAGATCGGCCATCAGCGGCAGTGCTGGCAGCAAGGCGGACGCAAGAATTGCACGCGTTACGATCCTGTTTATCAAAAGGCCGAAGCTGACTTGCACAATCTGGTGCCGAGCATTGGCGAGGTTTATCCGAGAGAGTCCCGTTTATAAGAAACGTTGACATCCTTTCCCCTGGCACATTGACAGCAAGATAACCTACTGATTAGCTTGGCTTTATGAAGCGAATGGTGCTTCACGAGATCGGGACGCTAAGCGGTGAAAGTTAAATATGTGAAGGAGATCAACTGGTCAGGCGGCCCCCTCAGCACCTACGCCATCCTCGAAGACGGCCAACTCGCAGAACAGAGCATCGTTCCAGCGCCCACTCTCTTCCTGATACACCTCGCCCAAGAAGGCCAGCAGCCAAATTCCGTTCGCTCCTGCGCCCATGATCTTCGAAGCTTCTTCGAAGCACTGCAAGGACACGCTCAGGACTGGAGGCTGCTCACAGACGCAGACATGTCGGGCTATCTGTACGGTCATCTAAAAATGGCTAGGTCGTGTTCCAGCAAGTCGATCAATCGCCACATCTCTACGCTCAAATTGTTCTACGCTCATGCCTGGCAGATTGGCATGCTTGATACTCCCGTATCCTTCACCTACCACTACATTTCGGATGAGCAAAAGAAACAGGGTGAGGGGAAAAAGCGAGTCAAATTTGATTTGTACAACAGGTACGTCGAGAGAGACATCTTCGAGACGCTACTGGGCGGCATCAAGTCCCAATCCGCATTTGAAAAAGAACGAGACGAGTTAGTCCTGCATCTTGGTTACTACTGCGGCCTACGCTCTGCCGAGGTGACCGATTCCAGAAATCTACAAACGAGTGATTTAAGAAAACGTATAGCTCAGGCCGAAAAGGCCAATGACCAAACAATAACAGTACCGATTACTGGAAAGGGCGAGAAGCTCCGACAAGTCGACATCCCGCCCAAAGCTTTCAAAAAAATAAAAAACTTTTTGGAAGGAAGGCGGAAGTCTATTTCGGACGGGCCGTTGATATGCACCCGTCGTGGAACAGCCATGTTCGAGGGGCATGCAACTAATACATTCAAGGCAGCACGCGCCGCAGTCGCAATCAATATTGCTCAAATAATAGCCAAACTTCATGAGAAAAATCCGCACTTACACTTCGTGACAAAGTCCAGCTTTCTCAATTTAACCTTCCATGCATTAAGACACACCTATGCCACCAACCTAGTTGATTTCTGTTACAAACACGGATACGACCCGTGGCAATATGTTCCCGAGCAAATGGGGCATGAAGATGAAGCCACCACTAAAGAATATGTGATTTTCGACGGAAAACTTCACCGTCGTGAAAAAATTAGGCGTGCTTTGAACGATGATCATGATGACTGATACTACTGATGCTGTTGCGGACGCCCCTGCGAGCTTGTCCACGCTTGCACCAACCTCTATCCACAATTTCAGCCCATCAGATACTTTCGCCATTGTTTCGATGCAAGTCAATAAGGGTAGCAAAGTCGAGCAGCGCCGCGTCGAAATACCAGTGCAATTTCATAAATGCCCAATCTTTCGCGCTCTATTACGATATTTCAACAGTGCAGAATGTAAAAACAATTCGCTAATTGATGCCTATACAAGGATTTTACGGTTCAACGCTCTTGCAGACTGGGCAATCACAGAATATCCGCACGCGCAATTATTACCAGCGGCGGTAATGGAAGACTTCACGCGCTATCTACGCACTGAAAAGAAGTCTAAGCTCAATACCGTATGCGTTTATATGTCAGTATATCGGACGGCATTCGACGGCTTTCTCAACGAAGCATATGGGAAGCCCGCACTAGCCGACGCGGCTGCAGCTGTTCGAGAAGCTTTGGCGCTCATCCCATCCGTTGCCAATCGGTCTGGCCAGGCAACTCCGAGTTTAGGGCAAATCACTAATCAGCCCGAAAAAGACGAACTGAAGATTGTGAGATCGACGATACGTTTTTGCTGTCAATTTCTCAAGGAAATGAATGAGCAGCGCTTAGAGTTACTCCGCGATGAAGGTGTGAAGCAACAAGTCGCTAACCTGCTTGAAAAGTGTAAAGGAGATTACGAACAGCTTAGATATAGCACCAGCAAGACAGATCGTAGTACTGTTTACAAAGCACTCGCAGGGGCCATACTCAAAAGCGAAAACCTGCGATTGAAGGAGCGACTCCTCCACAACAGTGCTGACTTTGCTTACGCCCAGATCGAAAGCTCCTCGCCTTTGACGATTGATGAGGCAAACCGCCTAATTCGCGCAGGCCTTCGTGACTCGGGGGCATTGGATATTTACCCGGAAGATAGCGATCACAAACTTTACTTTCATAATATTGATTACCTATACCTCTTAAAGCACACACCTAGCGAAGAGGTGGCGTTTGCTTGGCTGCTGGCTACTGACAGGGTTCAATTATCCGGAATTTTGGGTATGCGACAAGGGGATCTAAGAATAACCCCAAGCGTTGCTTCCCCCATTTACACTAAAAACCGAAGCGAGCAACCAATTCGCGAGGTACCGATGCATTACTCAAAGTCTCTGCAATATCGCGCATATGCTGATTTTGAGGATCTGAAAAATAGCTTCTACAAACGCTTTCCTGAGACTGGTGATCTGCTGTTCAACTTACCCGTCACTGGTAACCTTCAGAGTGTAGACAGCGTGTTGTATCGGCCATTGGTAATGGCCGCCTTTCAAAATACACTCCAATACCAGACTCTATATGATGCGGATCGTAAGATAGAAACCATCGCAGACATAATCCGCCGTGTTGCCATGAATAATCGCCCGATTTGGAACAATAAAAAGCGTAGACGTGAAAATGCGGAAATTGGTATCACGGGCCAAAACCCTACTCCAGTAAAACGTCAAACGATTAGCGTTACCGCCATTGCCCAATCGCGCGCCATCATAGACACTGACGGCGGCAATCCAGGTAATGAAGCGTTTGAAAAATACTCACAAGAGGTTGTTGGAGCCGATGCGACCGCGCACTCTCCAAGCGTAAAAGAAGTTGTATATATGCACGCGAGCGAGACAAAGTATCGCTTGAAAAAAAGAGCGTTGTTTGCATCTAACGTTGGCCACCTCATGGTAGAGGACGCGCGCAAGGTGCAAGCAGCTATTCGTGATGAAGTAATGATTAGTGTGGCAGATCTAAAGCTGATGCTCGGTTGGTCGCAGGCAAAATCCGACACTAGCGAACTGGAAGAGTTTGACGAGCTGTTATTATCTGCTCAAAGAGCAGGCTTCACTATTTCTCCATTTGGACAGCTTGAGAAAGAAAGTAAAAAATTCATCATCACCAACGGCATTACAGCCGCGCTCCTTATGAGCTACCGCAACGAATGCATTAACCAGCTAAAGCACTTTTCCGTCGAAGATGAATTAAAAGCCTTCTCAATTGCAATGCAAGCAGCGTACATAGAGGACGCACTTGAAAAGTTTGACCAGAAAACTATTATTCAGGGCAAGGACATACTTGAGAATTACACCTTCCCCGCTCCTGTCGTAAGGTAAACAGGCCATGCAAATCAATCCAAGCCCATCTGCGCTGTTTACCATGTCGCCTGAGTCGCCAACCATCGCGAATAAACTTGGCGATGATTCTTTCCAGATTCAGGATCCCACTACGGGCCTTTTTTACATAGTAAATTTTGCTTGGAAATGCTCCCTGCAAAAAAGGCTGTATGCACAAATGTATTTCATAAAAGGGGATATATCTCGGGGCTATGCAGACGACAGAGGACGCATCATTGTAAGTAGCCTTTCAAGTGCACGCCAAGAAATTGCTTACCTACGCGACTTTTGTGAGTACTGGGAGACAAATTTTCCAGACCGAGCACTTCAATCTCTGTCCAGGCTTGAGATACAAACAATGCTCCGCGCTTTCATGGTAAAAAAGGAGAATAATGAGGACGGCGACCTCATTCTTGGCCCTTCCACAATTACAATGTTCTGTAAGATCCTAGAACAAACTTATACCATGCTCCATTCCAGAAAGCTCGTAGACGGTGTCGTGCACCGAATGACCGGAGCTTTCAAAAAAAGCACAATGGAGCCCTTGCTTAAACATCTGGAATTAGAATACGCGGTATGGAGTAAAGGCGGGAGCTACGGCTCAATCCCTATGACTTGTGCTTCGTTGATGCTCGCTGAAGCGATCACCCAGATAGAATCAGATGAAGCAAAAGTCGCATCTATATTTTTTACTCAATGGCGTAGCGAAAAGACGAAAATCACAAGCTGGTTTGGTGAAAAGGATCGCCTCGCCCTTTACAGAAGGATACAGACGCCGGGATACGTATTGTGACGTTTTGAACGAGACTGGGCGCCGTCTGCGATAAAGCTTGGTAACGCAATCGATGCAGCAACCATAGGGCACCACGCATCTTTGCCATGGAAAAACCAAGGCGCGCTCAGTGATTTTTGTTGTGAGCTTACTAAGGCAGCCTTGACCGTCATCACATTATTGAGTGGATTTCGCATTTCGGAAATCAACGGAATGCGACTTGCAGATTACGAGCAAGAACCGGACGGTTCTTGGTGGTTTACATCCGAAAACTACAAAACAGAATCAGGGCTCGCGCACCCAAGATCGTTACACGGACTTGCCGCAGAAGCAGCGACACTCATGAAAAACCTGTCGGCGGTGGATACGGAGAAGTTCAACCTGCCGTTACTCCATAGAGCTTACAGGTCAGAAGCTTTTCTTGTCGCCCGTGGCACTGGCAAATTCAGCGATGAGCAATGGTTGGCAGACGCAGGCTACGGTCTATTCGCATTGAGGGGTTGGTTCAAGTCTTTCTATAAGACTCATGTCGCAGAAAAGTACCCCGATGCTGGCAAGATTCATAGTGAGGTCTCGCCTCACCAAGCCCGTCATACCTTTGCAGAGTTTGCACTGCGCAGATTTGATGGGAATGTCATGGAAAAGATCCGGGAGCATTTCCGCCATTCATATGGCTCTTTCCATACGAGGCGCTATACCCGCGAGAAACTGAGCGAGTCTGTTCGTATCAGCATGGAGCGCGACTACGCCAAAGAGGTGATGGGCCGGATTGCACATGGCAAATTGGACGATCGCTTCTATGGGCCAGCGGCCAAACGCATTGATAAAGAAATGGCAGAAATTTCCGTGCTCACAGGAGATGAATTCGATGAGCGCCTCAGTGCCTTGGCTAATGAATTTGAGCGGTTTACCGCATTCGAATGGGGCTATTGCGCGCTGCGCGCTAATGAGCAGCATATCGCGAAGTGCCATGACCCTAAGACTGGTACGCCGCACGTAGATCAACGCAGCACGCCGGAAGTCTGCGCCGGATGCCCTCACAGTATGAACAATAACCTGCAGAAGCGGGAGCTTGAGCGCACAGCGATCTCACACCAATTCATTGCAGAAAATCATCCTCTCAAGGCTCTCGGGAATATGAGTGGAGAAGTCGTTCGGAAAATCGAGCGCCGACTGGAAGAGAAGGTAACGACATGAAATTCAGCCTTGGTCAGTATTCCAATGTTCCTGAAGCCCTTGAAGAACCTGCATGGGTGACTTCCACCACAAAGCGGAACCTTTACTTGCACGTATGTAAGGCTTTTGATCGCATCAAGGCGTCCATGGAGGCGGGCGAAAAACTCAGTATCAAAGAAAGAAGAATCGTAGCTCGCAACATTGCCAGAGACAGTGGTGTCCATGACAGCTTGCTGAACAAACGCCGTCAGCCTGAACTCAATGAGTTGATCCTCCAAAAGAATGCCGAACTTGAAGAACTGTGGAAAAGCCTTTCAGCCACCCAATACCGCCCGAGAATAAAGCGCACGAAGGCGGTCATACAGAACGAGCTTCGCTCGCAAGTAGCTGAAATCGAACGCCTAACCAATCTTCGTCTTTCTGAGGCGCTCACTGCGGCCATTGATAATCAGATGGTCGATAGCCATAGAAGCCTCGTAAGCACCATCGAATATCTGAAAGCTGAGAACGCCGAGCTCCAGTTTCGCAATGGTGAACTAAGCAAGCAGCTTCGCCAGATGATGAAGGCCATCAAAAACTGATGACTACCAAATTTTGCCATAGAGTTCCCATGCTTAAGTTTTTCCCCCACATCGCTGTTTGTCTTTTACTTTGCTGCACCAACGCCCTCGCGGCCACGAACATAGGTACCTGGAACCTCGAACATCTCAGCATCCGGGACACGAAGGATTTTGTCGCAATAGCGAAGGTTGCAAAGAAAGTCGATTTTCTTGCCGTACAGGAATTGATGAGTGAAGAGGCGCTTGCCGCATTGGCCAAGGAACTGACCAAACAAACCGGCAAGCAGTGGAGCTTCATGGCTTCGCACGCTGTAGGCCGATCTACCTACAAAGAAATGTACGGCTTCGTGTGGAAGGATGAGGCCATCGCGTATGAGGACGGTGCTGTAACCTACCTCGATCGCAAGGATACATTTGAACGAGAGCCTTACTCTGCTCGGTTTAAATCGCTCACTGACAATTCGTATTTCGTTGTTGCCACTGTCCACATTCTCTATGGCAAAAGCCAGGCTGACCGTGCCTCAGAGATAGTGGCGCTCTCTAATTACTGGTCGTGGCTGAAAGATACCCACCCAGGCAACAGCCAGATCATGCTGATGGGAGATTTCAACACCCCGCCTACCTCCCCTGCCTGGGACAAATTGGACTCAAGCGCAAGACCACTTGTACTGAATGGTGCAACCACCCTTTCCACCACGGACGGAAAATTCGCCAATCTCTATGACAACATTTTTGTCAGCAAGGACTCTACAATGAAGGTCAATTCGGTGCAGGTGTTTGACTATCCCAAACATTTGAGCTTGAGCCATGTTCAAGGTCGACGCAGCGTATCTGATCATGCACCGATTTTTCTGAGTGCCGACCTCAGCAAAAGTGGCACAGGCTCGACGTCAATAACTGCCAACCAAGTACAGACCAAAACCACGTCAGCTCAAGCAGGGCAAAACAAACGGTCAGTCAATGTCGCCATTATTGGAAACCGAAAAACCTTGGTTTACCACCGCCCGGATTGCCCGTCCTATGATGCGGTTTCAGAAAAAAACCGCGTGTCTTTCGATAGTGAAGCGGATGCGGTTAATCAGCATTTTCGCTTGGCGGGTAACTGCAAGAAAACTTGATGCACCGGCGGTGCGGACGGCCGCGATCAAAGAGCTTTGGTAAATACCAGCGTCCTTGAGGCAGCTTAATTTTTAAGGCCGAGCGGGAGGTTGATCAGGACAAAGGAGCTTCGTGTCACGCTGGTTTGCTGCCCCTGGCCACCGCTCCTCCAAGGACGAATGAAGACCGACAACGATATCTTTGGAGAGCGGTCGGCAGACAACTGTCGGCCCGCGATCGCAAGCTTCAGGCCGGCCAGATCCTAGAGCCGAGGGCCAAGCGTCTAATTAGCTTTGTCTGATTGATGATGGCGCCAAGCACCGCACTCTAACTACCATCAGACTCATAACATCCGCCACGCCATCCTCAAATAGCAGACATACTCACCATTCTAATACTATCTTAGTAGCGCACTTTTACCTGCCCTCCCTGGCAGCACCCCGCTCACCTACGTAGCCAACCAACAGCCTGCCAATAGCCACCCCGCGACGCCCCGGAGCCAATTTTAATGGACATGATGAGGTTCAACGACTTTTACCTGCGCCTTCACAATGGCGACGCCAAGCAGGACGGCCCGGCCATATTGGAAGATTTCTACACCCTCTGGCGGGAAGCGGAAAGTTCGGGCGTGGACGCAGAGTCACTACACCAAGAAACAAAGGGCGTCCTTCAGCGGATCGTGGCCAAAGACCTGTTCTTATTAGCAGCCTGTGAATGGATTGGTAAAAAGGGTCATTTCAAGCTCGGCAAGGCATTGGCCCATGAGATCAGCATCCGTTACCTGCAACACCCTGAGTTGCTGAAATTTGCGCTATCCGAGACCGCCGAAGAATGCACCACCACCGTAGCCCGTAGGTTGTGTGCGCTGGATGTTCCTGTAGCGGTCTCACTCGGATGGGCGCTGAGCATGAGCGAAGACCTACCTCCGAGCCAGCTGATTGCGAACACCACAGCCAAAGTGACCAATTTCCTAGCTACGGAGCATCCGGCAACCTGTAAACGCCTCCTGCATGCAGAGTCGTCACCGTTTTCTGACTCGCAGGTTGCTCAGCAACTAGCGGAGAGGCTTGCCAGTGAACTTGATGCGCTGGAAGCCTTGCCACACCTGATTGAGCTCCAAATGTCATCGGAAATGCGCCGAAGCTTCCGCTACCTTCGCCGGAGCGAAAGTCGAGCGATCACCGGACGTGCGCAAGGCGAGTCCTTCCTGGCCGACATGTTCATGCTCTCGGAGCATTTCAAATACTCCAACCAGGTTGCCGTGGAATACCTGAACGATCAGCAAGCGGTAGAGACCATGATCCCCATGTTCACTCACGAGATGAGTGTGGAACTACCCCAGACCTGGATCGCCGATCCCCTCCTTTATGGACACATGGTGGCGAATCTGTGGAACGAGGCTTGCCAATGAGTATCCAACTTGTCCTGTCCCATTACCTCTCAGGGCTTCGCGAACGCGACGAGTTAGACGCCCTCCTCCCGGATCTTCTTCAAGCGATGGGCCACTCGGTGCTGAGCCGCGCCCAAGTTGGTGTGAACCAGGGTGGGGTTGACGTGATGTCCACTAAGGAAAATGAAGAGGGTGGCACCGAAGTCTTTCTTTTTGTGATCAAGTTCGGGAACGTAGGCCGAAGTGACTTCTACGGCAGTCAGCAAGCGATCCTTCCATCCATCCTCCAGGCGTCGACCGAGTACCTCCGGAACCGATTGCCCGAAGTGTTGCGCGGTTTCAAGAAACGGATCGTCCTTGTCTCCAACGGTATTCTGAAACAGGACGCCCAGTCGGATTATGCCGCCCTGTCGACCCAGGTAACCGAGATGGCCCCCCTGTGCTCGCTGGATTTTTGGGGTATGGATCAGCTGAGCCCGCTCATTGAGAAGTACCTATTTGACGATGCGCTGCTGCTTGAAAAAGGTAAATCTGACCTCCGAGCAGCACTGGCAGGCCTAGAAGACACGCTCTCGTCATTCTCCAGATTCGTGCGGTTCGTCGATGATTGCTTGAGCGCCAAGGAAGATGACCAAGACGTATCCGGCAATTCTCGTCGGAACCGCTTTTATAAACGCGCGGCTGCAGCAGCAATAGGATGGGCAGTGCTGTTGGTATGGGCCGAGAGTGAAGGCAACCAAAAGCCAGGAGTTCTCGCAGGTGAATATCTCTTACTGCGACTATGGGGTGAATCGGTCAAGTTGGGGCTGCAGAATGAGGCTCAGTTCACCAAGAGGTTCGAAACCCTTGCCCAACTCCACGCCGATGCACTACTGCGGTACTACGAGCGAGTGATGCCTTCACTACTCAACCGTCGGAATGTCCTCCGGTATCGCCCAGATCACGTGCTTTACATGGAATTGATTTGCGATGAACTTGGCCGGCTAGGCACCATGCTCCTTCTGTTTCTTGCACTGAAAGTCGATCGGACAAGAGTCGTAGCCATACACAGTTGCCTAGTGTCTCTCATTAACGAACATAACGGCTGCTTCCTGCCGGTCTATGACGGACAGGCCATCGATCTCTCGCTTGCTATGGGGGCGATCCTGGCAACCGGTGATACCACCAGCGTACGCTTTATGCTTCAGGAATGCATAGATCGCTTCGACACGGCTCTTCGGCAGAAAAGGATCATGCCTGTAGACACTGATGACCTAGAAGACGCAATGGCGCTTTACTACGGAAAGGACACTGACAGGGCACGATTCTTCCAAACCACGACGTTGGTGCCGATGCTAGGAACCATGGCCGCCGTTCTGGATGATCAGGAGTGCCTCAACCAGCTGTCTGAAGAGATTGTTCCTCGACTAAAAGGCGTGACCAAGGAGCGCTGGTTCCCACAAAAGGCGCTGGAGACACTGATATGTTCCGACACCTACGTGAATAGTGTTGGGATATCACGAAGCCTTTCTGGCTTCCAGCAGTCACCTGCTGAAGAAATGGAGGTATCCCTGAAGGTACCTAAGCAAGCCGCTTCCCCCGAAGATTTCGCTTGGCACGGAACTCCCTGGGAAGTATTAATTGCGATATCGGCAAGGTTGCACCGCCATCCAGTTCCAACTTGGTACCTGGCGAAACTCGCCGGAGTGCAGAAGTCGCCATAATATTGCTCGACCTATCCCAACAGTTCACCCCATCGGGGGACAGGCCCGACTTATACCTTGATCGCGAGGTGGACGCGCCGCGCCCCTCAGCATAACCACTAGAAAATTAAGGCAAATCCATGGATGTGCAAGAGATGTACGAAAGCCTGCTGAACGGATTTCAGCAAATTGTATTTGATGACTTGGTTCCGAAATTAGCGCTTTATCACTCTCTGAACAAAAAGTACCAAGAGAACAATGAAGTATTCATCGACAAGGCCGGCATATTTGCTTATGTAATACAGTCACTAGAGGTCGACACTCTCCTGATTATGGCCAAGCTACTAGACGGAAAACGGTCAGACCGGAACATCATCAAATTTATTGACTTTAGCGAAAGCAACCGCCTGACCATTAAATGGAAAAACGGGAGCATTCCTAAGGAGCAAATAAAAAAACAAAGAGAGTTCATTGCTGAGAACCAAGCGACCATAGAACGGATCACCGTGCGTCGAGATAAATTCCTGGCACATTCCGATAAAAAATATTTCCTGAACAGAGAGAAGCTTGACGAAGATTACCCTGTAAGTATAGAGGACTTGATAAACCTGACTCGGTGTTTTCAGAAGATACTAAGTGAACACAGCTTTGGCTTGAAAAACGGGGGACGAGTATCTTATGAGGATTTTTTCTACATCGCAGTGGATAACTTACTGAACAAAATAATGTATCCACAGCACTTCAAATGACTCTATTTAGGCAGCAATCTCCAACGCTCGGCTTCTGCTCTGCCGAGGCCGTCTGCGCTCATCGAGCACGCCAATCAACGAGTAAATTGTTCCAAAGCCCCCCTGATCGAGGCACTCTTGAGCAACCTACGACACTGGCACTGAGGGCTGCCTCACAAAGAGGGAAATGTCGCTCTAACAACGTGTTGAGTGCGCCGCCTTTCTTGCAGGTGGGTACCAAATGCACTAATGGACACCAAATGCATCCACTTGAGTTGCAGCGAGCCCAGGCAAAACCGGAAGCTTGAGTGAGTTCTGGCCCCTCAGGCCAGAACAGCCCACCTACAGGAGTTGCCATGACCCGCCTACGTTTCATCCCTATTCAACTGAACCACTATCCACACACGAATGAAGCGCTGTTCGCGATTGCCCTATGGCCGCTGTTGTTCGCGGTTGGCTGCTGGCAAACGCCACAAATCGCCCAGTTTCTGAACACTCAGGGGCTTGAGATCACCACGCTGCAGGTCTTTCTGGCAGGCTTTGGGGCCTACCTGTTTTTGCTCGGCAAGCATTCGGTATTCAACCGCCGCTATTTCAAGCGTCACGCAGTCGATATTGCCTGGCATAACCGGCTGTGCGAGGTTGAGCAGGAGATGGTTGCCGCAGGCCAGGCTGGTACAGATATGCACAGAGCTGTGATGAGCGAGATAGCGCAGCTTCGCAAGCAACTGGGTTTCCTAGTCGACACGGACAACTTCTACCGCAGGCTGAAAATCTTGATCGATGTTATGAGTTGGCTGCGCAGCAAGCTCAAGTAAATCAGCCATCTCGTGCAAAACACAGTCCGAGTTCGCATCGCTGAACTCGGACTCTACCGTAACCGTCTAAGTTAGCTTGGCCTGATTGATGATTGCACCGACAGCCAAATGCAGATGCTACAACGCTGTAGCACATTCATTCATCTGGCGATTAAATCAGCATGTGAACCCATGCTCGATTCGCTCTAGCTCTTCTATGTCATGCTTATACGTTATGTCGCTCTGGGCGTACTCCAGCGCACTGAGGCCTTCAAATGCAGCTCTCGGATGCATCATCCACACCGCAGCCTTCACTTTGCACCCTAATACTCGTTCCGCATGATGGCGAAGCGGCTCTGCGAATTCCATGACGCTCTCCTCTTAACACCGGGCAGATCACCATAAGGCACAGTGTTTTGGCTGCTGTCGATGCTGGTAGTCATCCGAGCAGGCTCCGCTCGATCCTAGTTCACTAAGCTCTCAACAACACCAGAAAGCACTTCAAATGCTTCGGACGTGGAGCACGTGACTCATCGCTGTGGAAAAGCCGACCAAAGGCGAGCATACCCACCCAAATATCATGAACACCATTTGTGGCTATTAAAAGGGATTATCAAGCATTCCCAGCGCCATACCCACAGCAACCCCTTCATAGTCCACGCCCTTCAGAAACGTTCCGAACTCGACGCCTCTGCTGCAAGCATGGCATTGAGACACATTGCCAAGTCACTACGGCGTCGCTGAGAGGCTCGACGACCCGGGATATGCGCTCAGCCTCGATAGCCTGACAGTCCGGCACTCCAACCTGATGCTTGCACGGCCTCGACCAACAGGTAGACTGATGGCGCATCGCCAGACATACGAACACAAGGGTGCGCGAGGTCGGTACAAACTTGCAATGCCTGCTACGGATCCAACATCAAGACGACCGTGGCGTCATCCCGAGATGAAAGGCGTTTAGTGATTAATCTTTAACGTTTGGGGGTTTGTATGGGCATCAAAATGGATCACGCCTTCGACCAGGATGGCGTTCGCTGGGAGGCTGGCACGTACGCAAAGGGAACTGGCGCCGAACCTCTACAGTGCCAATGCGGCACTCCAGTAGCTCACAATCCTCCCTACACCAAAGAAATGTATGACAAGCCGGTTTTCGTCCAAGGCTATTTTCGTCTCTAGCCTAAGGGCGCTCACGCCGCGAACTGTCGCTTCGGAGTGGATGAGGAGATCACAATGACCAAGACATCGAACAGCACCTAGAGCTGGTGTTTGAAGGCAACGTGAAGGTTGCCTGGAATCAATTCTACTTCGAGACAGAGCGTCACGCAGAGGCGTATTACGCGGTGTCGCACAACGCCGTTCAACACCCCATCGCGATTCAGGGCGCCGTGAGCAGCGTCAGGACTGAAATCAGGGGTGAAAAATCCAAGAACGTCATCAATCTGCAAATGAACACATTCCGGGCCGACACCGACGACTCTGAAAATGGCATCGGCCTTGAGGTCAGCATTTGGGCCAAAGATCCGGCTTGGATTAAAGGCATTGAGAAGGACGATGAGATCGTCGTCTTGGGCATGTGGAAGCACTCCAGTACCGGCACCCGAGAAATCGCCCAGAGAGGGACGCTTCAAAACCCTCACCAAGCGCAGATTGACCTCGAACCTAGTTCTGAAGGCCCAGGTTTCCAAAATCGATCAATGATCTCTCACGGCACAGACGGCGCTCTCGGAGCCAGCGTGCGCATGCATCGGGAATTCTCATGACCAGTCAGACCCTATACATCATTGGCAACGGCTTTGATCTTTACCATGGCCTTCCCACCCAGTACTGGCGATTCAAGGACTACTTGGAACAGGTGGATCGGGAGGTGTACGACTGGGTCGAAAACTACATTGCCATCGACGAGGACTGGGCAGAGCTTGAGCTTTCGCTTGCCGATCTGGACACCGAGAACATTGTCACCGAACTGGAGGGCTTCCTCGTTCCCTATTCGGCTGAGGATTGGAGCGACGCCGGCCATCACGACTTTCAGTACGAAGTGGAGAAGGTGGCGACCGGTTTGTCTGCTGGGTTGCAGCAACACTTCGCGGACTGGATCCGATCCATCCCGATGCCTGACCGCGACCAGGTTCCCCAGCTGCTAACGTCCCTGGACAAGGATGCGGCCTACCTGACATTCAACTACACCAGAACGCTGACGAAGCTGTACGACATTGCTCCAGAGAACATTCTGCACATCCATGGTGAGGGCGAAGACGAAAGCTCTGATCTGGTGCTTGGTCACGCACGGGCAGTCGCTGATCGCTCGTCGCTCCAAGACGGGGTGGATGAGAACACTGATACCCGGTTTGCGGAGGCGATGGGTATTCTGGATGACTATTTCGAGAGGACTTTCAAACCGAGCGCCAAGATCATCGAGCAGCAAAAGCCTTACTTCGAAGGACTGAAATCGATCACTCAGGTCGTCGTCCTCGGCCATTCCCTTTCAAAGGTGGATGAGGCGTATTTCCTGGCGCTCGTTGAAGCCTTGCAGGCTAGCCCGCGTTGGACGGTGGCGGTCAGGTCGCTCAATGAGAACACGAGCAAAGCAGCGTGTCTCATCGATTTCGGTGTGCCCAGCGAATCCATAGACTTCAAGCTATGGTCGCAACTGTAGCCAGCCTGCATTAACGCTCGCGGACATTTATTGATAGCCAAGCCCTGCCCGACTTGCGCCTGGCATCAGGCGCATCAGTTCGGCTCGGAGTATGACCTGCCCAGGCGCCTGCCCCCGAGCTGCATTGATAATTGATACAGTCTCAACCTCTGGCATGCACAGTACTGACGAAGAAAAATTAGCATTCGGTTGGTCTTCCTTCTCCATCTAGTCGCCCTCGACCTCGGCTTGTAAACTAAATTTTTGACCTGTTAACTAACACGGTTTACACATCAAAAAAAAGGCTTACATGGGTCGTGATCGACAGAGTTTGTCTTGGTGGTGGTATCCAAGGACGCGCACCGAATCCCACGCACATTCTGGCGTGTGCCCCAGCAGTGTGATCGCCTTCCTAGCTGCAGCCCGGTACTGCTCAAACCCTCCGACTACGGAGCTCACGAACACCTTCATAGAGATCCCCCAAACTGAAGCCTAACTGACGGCCTTGGAGAACTACTGTGCGTCCTAATAGAGGCCAGTGCTAAGCACCCGACCTGAGCTAAGTAGCACTCAAACTAGCGAGTGATCAGCCCTTCCCCACCTGCAGTGAATATAGCTTTCAACAAGCGAACCCATGCTCGATCTGAGTCAGCACCTCGATCACCCATTCCAAGCCTTCCTGATCTTTCACGAAGTCGATAGGTGCCTCGCCACCGAATAACTGACTAGGCGTCGACAGCCATGCTGAGGCTTTGGCCCTGTCGCCAAAAACCTGCTCAGCTTTTTGCCACACCGCATCTGAATTTTGCATACGCCACCCTGCACTATCGAGCTCGCCATCACCGTGCAAGCCTAGTCTGTTCTGTAATCATGGAAGGTCATGCAGCCAGCCCGAGAATCTCGAAGTACTCATCAATCACTTTCTTGCATAGCGCTTCAGCTTGTTTGTGCCGCTTCAACTTCCAAAGAGCGATCGAGTGGTTGTAGTCAAAAACCCGCTGGTTGTCAGCGTACGGAATTTTTGGCGTGGCGTACTCCACCGCCTGCCTCACCTCGTCCTCGCGGCCTTGGTCGGCAGCGAACAGAATTTTTCTCATCGCCCAAGCGACCTGCTCACGGAACCGAAATCCATGTTCGGTCAGGAGCTGCTCCATTGTGAGCAGAGACTCAGCCACTTCGTCGAAGCGACCTTCTCGCATCAACGAAAACACAAGCCCATCAAGCGCCCAGAAAGCCTGGTGGGGATTCAGACCACCTTCATCAAGCACCTGCTTCAAGGTTGAAGTGATGTCGACCGACAGCCCCATCTCGTAGAACAGCTCCTCCCCTGCCAATCCAATCAGGGTCATCACGTCGTTGAGCCTGATGAATATCCGAGTGAGAAGCGCAAACCGTGACGTATCAAGGTTCTTCTCCATGCTCTCGATCAGCAGATCCTTCAACGCTACCAGTGCAGTGGTGATCACCGGCTCACCTATCAGCTCCAGATGGCGCAGGCCCAGAGCACGGACGGCATCGTGTACTTTGAGTGTTTTGCCCCGAACACCTCAACCGTCCCGGTGGCTTGGATTTTCCTGATGGCTGTGGCTGCGCCGCCCTTTGACAGTTCCAGCGTGGCTGATAGCAGTCGCACGATTTCTTCTTGCGTGAACCTATATCAGCAAGGCTGACGACGGCTACTCACCGCCCTGAAGCAGTGGTGGTTTCCAGTCAGCGAAGTGTTTTAACGCATCAAGGTCGCCGATCAATTCCTTCGCATTGGCCAGCCGCTCCATGACAGCCTCTCTCGCCACACCATCGAGGCACTGCGCTGATTTTTCGATATCGGCGAAGAATGCGCGAACACTGTTCATCTTTGCCCACGTCTGAATTACGGATTCGAGTTGCTCACGGCTGTCCTGAATGGCCTTGAGGTGCCGTTTTTCCTCTTCCTTTCTTTTCCATTCAGCTAATTGCAGCTGGTGCTTTTGCCATTCGAGCTCGGCTTTCTCCCGTTGGAGCTTCACTTTCTCGGCAAGCCCTGGAGCTTCTGCGATTAGAAGCTTCACGATGCTTGGGATTTTATTGATCAGATCGCCAGGCTTGTCTTCCTTCCAGCGCTGAACCCACTCCGCCCGGTAGTAAGGAGAGTAAACCTGAAGGCACAGTCGACCGCTGGGCATGTCGGCACGCATTACCCATTCGTTTCGATACGGGGCAACGCGTTTTCTCTCTGGACGTGAACCCAGCCGGACTAATCTTTTGTCTACGCTTTTGACTTCAACGTATTCGCTGATTTCGTAAATGGACAAACCAAAAACGACGCTTCCAACATGAACCACAGTTGGACGTTGAGGCTGCCAAAGCGAGGGATAGACATATCTCGATGAGGGGTTGTTCCTATGATCAACTGGTTCGCGGTTCATGCGCTCGGCAGGATCGGTAAAGGTAACGGTGAGACCTTTTTTCATAAACGCTAGGAACAACTGGTTTGCGAAGTTGACTGCATGAGCGAGTCCACTGCGGCTCACAATTATATCCGCCATCGCGCGTTTGGTAGGCCTATCGTAGCCGTTCTCGCTTTCCCGCACCTTTTTGAAGTGATCTTCAATGCTCAGTAAAAGTGGGTGCCTTCGAGGGTGCGCATCAGAATTGAGCGGGGGCGTCCGGCTCATTCTCTTTCGTTTTATCGCTGATGATCGCTGAACCAGAATCGGTGCTTCATTTCGGTTCCATACCGTCGGTTCGCCAGGTTGAGCGTCAGGTAAGACTGGGCGAGCCTTAGCTTTTCCTACCGCGACTTGCGCCCAGTAGCCAACAGGCGGCCTAGGAATATTCAGGCTGATGTAGACCTTCGTGAGATAGCTGGAGGAGACTCCGTAGCGCAAGCTAATTTTGGTCATTGGCATCGTCCAAGCCTGCTCGAACAGGGACTCTCTCGTAACGACCTCGTCCAACGTATCAACGGTGCCTTCCATCCTGGTCACTTTCTACCGACTGACAAATAAATGATCGTAGCTAACCCGTCGCGACTACACAGCTGGTTACCTACTTCCGACGGATAAACGATGTGAAATGAAGCGTCGATCTTAAAGGAAATGGTGGTGCTCCGATTAGCCCGGCGTTGTGCCCGAGAATGCCTTCTTACATATGAACCTACAGACGGAACAGCCGTAAACGAATCGTGCTAACGTCTGGGCTTGCCGCTACACCTCATCAAGCATTGATCGGCGCCTCAATGAATCGATCAGCCGAGTCCATGTAGGTGGCTAGGTCGACGATCTGTCGGAGGACAATGACCACCTCAAGCTTGTGTGCATCGTCGGGCAGCCCTATCCGTTTTAGCATCGCCTTTGCGTCTTCCTCGATCGCCGCTAGCGCATCGATATCGCTCTGAAACCTCATGTCGGCCTCCTGCCAGTGTGAGTCAGAAATAGATAGCCCACTTCTTCGTGTCACGCCAGCCGACACATGCGCCGCTTCCGAGATGCAGTGTGGAGCAGTGCCGGCCCTTCGTCTCCATTGGTGGCGACAGTTACCGCCTTACAGTAGCGTTCTATCGACAACCTGTTATGACTGTACGAAGTGACATATGGTGCCAGTGCTTACGGCGCCCCACTCCGCTCCAATATTTCCGGGCTTAATGGAAGCTCCACTCGTCAGCACGAACTACATGGCAGAACGGCCCATCAGGAGTTGCATTGTGGTGAGCAACGATGTCCTCAGCCTTCATAACTGCCGTGTCTGAACAGGTATGGCCGTCGCCGATAAGTACAACGTCGAAGCCAAGATCACGAGCAGCTCGGCATGTGCTGTCGACGCAGTATTGAGTTTTCATTCCAGTGATTACCACACCGCTAGCCCCGTGAGAGCGCAAACTCCCCGCCAGTTCAGTCATTTCGAAGGCGTTGGGTCGCCGTTTTTCAAATACCACTTCTGCCCCAGAAAGCTTCAGTTCTGGCACAAGCGAAGTTAAGGGGCTACCTGGTTCTATTGGTGTGCCAACGGGCCCGACGTGGCGTGCTAGAAAAATCGGGGCACCAGCGCTGCGGGCTTTTTCCATCAGACTATTCACTGTCTCCAGCAACTCTTTGCAGCGCCATGGCTTGTCTGGGCCGTGGACTAGCCCGACCTGGATATCGAGTATCAGTAGGACGTTCATGGGTGCATCTCCTTGCGTTTGAGCCAGCGACACAAGGCGTAAAAAAAGGCCCTGTCCATCACTGGCGGGCCTTTGAAGTTCGTCTGCTATTGGCTCACGAAACCTCGCACGCTCCGCTTTCAGCGGTCGTGGTGGTTGTAGTCGAGGTGAGCAGATAGGTAGTCATTGATCGAAACTAGCAATATCGTAACGAACTGACAAGCTGGATCTTGGGATAGATACGTCTGGCTGACTCTTCGATCAGAACGATTTGCCTGACAGGTGGGTATTGCGATGGGTTGTACTCTCCCCGAGCGTTCATTGCTCGTATACCGTCACTGGAGTTGCCGTGGGCAGCATGACGAACAAGGCAACCGCCCTCGCCGTCTATGCCCCCATTTGCAAACAGCCATCGCCGTTTTGTGTTTCCCGGATCAGGCGTGTAGTGGGACAGCCTCACCGTTATGACGCGTACCCAGCAGTTGGCAAAACAAAATCTGTAGACGGCTACCACGCCGGCTGCAGCCAACTAGGCATTGAACGTCTCTAATGGCGAAATGTTTCGCTGGAAATGGATGCGGGGCCGAATTTCCATATATTTCGACTTGCCTGCTGGTGATTATGCCGCTTCACTTTCATCCCTGAGAAGCAGACAGCAGGCGATCAGGACGTATTAGTCGTGGAACACGGCTTGAAGGAAGCAGATATAGGTCGCCTGGTGTCTCCATGGCACACCGATGCTGATCTCGGCCGACCAATCGAAGTGGTCACGGACATGTCCAAAAACCGTGCAATGGGTTTCGCTTCCGACCAGTCGAGTACTCAAGCTTTTTTCGACGTGTTCGACAAACTACGCGAGATGCACTTGATACCCTAGGTAGTTCCAGCAGATTTTCTCAGAAGAATCCAAGGAGAGGAGAAGGAAAATGGCAGGGGAATACTCGTTGTCCGACGTGCTGGAAAGGATGTATCAGAATCAGCTCGCCCTAGAGGCCGCATTGATGGAGTTAACGCTTCATGTCGAAGCCCAGGGGAGCGTTGAGGTTGGGGGTAACGTTCGAGGTGCGTTATGGACGATTGGCGAGAATGCGGGGCACATTAAGCAGGGTTTAGCCCGGCTTAAACAGCTCCCATGAGTCAGAGCTTTTCGATCTTGATCTCAAATGCGTTCCGTTTGAGCATTACATAACTGCATAAGCAGCCATCAACTTCCCTTACCCTGAAAGCACTACTGGTGGGTGGCATTTTCTATCCCACTTCGACCCAGAGGCAGGAGTGCCTAAGGTGTCTCTAGCCGGTATTCACCACCCAGATACCGCCGACTTTTTTTGACGGCGCCGGAATCATCGACGTAACCGAAGAGCTCGCAAAGCGTGGCTGGTCTGTAGACGGTAGAAAATTGTTCATGGCGATCACTACCGAGCCCCAGCGGACATGATCGTCAGATGGGCTCTCAGCGATACTGAGTTTTGCAACATTGAAGTCTCCAAGTGGTTCCCTACCCACCCTGACCGACAGCAACTCATCGCGGTTTTGAGCTCAGGAAAACAGAGACCATACGAGCTAGGTCGCCTGCAAAGGCTGGAAGTGTGGCTAAGCTCTCAGTAGCCTGCAAGCTGAGTTGGCCAAGCAGGCACCAGAGCGTAAGTTCCGAATGTGAGCAAAGGATATGCGCAAGAAATCCGAGTCATGGTTTTTCCCGCTTCTTATTTTGTTCGTCGTGCTTTGGGCGATAGGCAAAAAGGAAAACCCTTCAACCCAAGCCCAGCCGAGTGCCGTCACCACGCCGACCTCACTCGCCTCAACTACAGCTATTGCATCCCCTACACCGCCCCCGCCAATCGAGCTATACGTGAGCGCGGACAAACTCAACGTCAGGGATCAACCTAGTGGAAAGGTAATATCCAAGCTGCAGCTTGGAGCAAAGGTTCAGATCTACGAAAAAGCAAATGATTGGGTTCGGATAAGCATCGACGGCCAGCCTGCGCGATGGCTATCATCCAAAAACCTTTGCAGCGGATCGAACTGCTTCGCCAAAGCCCAGCCAAGACCCGTATCGCCCGCACCACAACCTGCGTATAAACCTAGCCGTGAATTCAGTTCATCCTGTCCCTGCTCGTCTGGCAACGTCTGTATAGGCCCACGAGGTGGCAGATACTGCATCACATCAGGAGGGAAAAAGCGTTACGGCGGTTGAATGCCGAAATCTTTGCTCCATCCAACGTGTGGTGTGATGTCGAAATTGGCCAGTGCTGTCTTGCTGAGCGTCACTCCAACTATTTTGGAGACAATCCACGAGGCGGTTTGGAGCGGAGCTCAAAGTCATCCCATTGCTCTGCTGGTCGCTGTTCTCCGCACATAACACAGACATAAACATCGCTTAACAACCCTAGGTAATACCCCTTCCTGATATCGGGATGGGTGCACCTTTTCGTCTTTTGTTTCGGATCAGTTGCAGGCCTCATCTGCGCACCACCTTCTTTCCTACAAGTCCGTAAGGATGAGCGACTCGTGCGGAGGGGTTAAAAAAGCCCGCACAGTGTACGGGCAACAGGAGGAGTCACATGAGCAGCCTGCAATGCCGTGGCAGGCCTATTTGTAGGAAGGCGTCGTGATGAAGGACGTTTCATTTATTTCGACATGATGGGTGTGCGTCAGACAGACGGTTTCTGAAGCACTCAGGCGTGGGTGGGCTTTGG
>NZ_RCNZ01000116.1:0-2733 GCF_004307525.1 Pseudomonas sp. Sample_21
AATTCCGAAACCCCAATTGCGAAAGCAGTTGGGGTTTTGTTTTGCCTGCGAGAAATGTGTCCGCTTGATTTCTATGCAACGGCCCGGGGCATGGCTATTATGCGGGCCTCATTGTGAGGCGATACCTGCATGCTGACGTTGTTGAATCTACTGAAGGATGGACGATTCCATTCCGGACAGGACCTGGGCGTTGCCCTGGGAATAAGCCGAAGTGCTGTATGGAAGCAGCTACAACAGCTTGAAGCTGAACTTGGTCTGTCGATCCATAAAGTTCGCGGTCGCGGATATCAATTGTCGACGCCTCTGACGCTCCTTGATCTTCTGGAAATAACCAGGAAGATGCCTCAATGGCCGGTGCGTGTGTTCGACTCTGTTGACTCGACAAATGCCGAAGCTCTTCGCTCCATCAGTGACGGCGCCGCCGCGCCGTTTTTGGTGCTCGCGGAGCGACAATTGGCAGGCCGTGGTCGTCGAGGTCGTAAGTGGGTAAGCCCATTTGCAGAAAATCTTTATTACAGCCTTGTACTCCGCATCGAAGGCGGCATGCGTCAGCTTGAGGGATTGAGCCTTGTTGTTGGCTTGGCGGTGATGCAGGCCTTGCGAAACACCGGTGTGCCCAATGCCGGTTTGAAGTGGCCCAATGATGTTTTGGTGGGTAACAAGAAAATAGCTGGCATTCTGCTCGAACTCGTCGGCGATCCGGCGGATGTGTGTCATGTTGTGTTGGGTATAGGAATCAACGTGAATATGCAGGTTGCCGATGAGGTCGACCAGCAATGGACTTCTATAAAACTGGAGTCAGGCAAAGCCTGCGATCGCAATGCTCTGGTGGTTGAATTGAGTAATCAACTCAAGATTTATATCCATAAACACCAGCTCAACGGGTTCGCAAGTCTGCAGGCAGAATGGGCGGAAAATCATCTGTGGCAGGGGCGCTCCGTGTCGTTGATCGCGGGTAACAGCCGTATCGATGGAGTAGTGCTCGGGATTGATAACCAAGGCGGGTTGCGCTTGATTGTAGATGGTGTCGAAAAGGCCTTTAGTGGCGGAGAGCTCAGCCTGAGGTTGCGTGATGATTCTTGAGCTTGACTGCGGCAATAGCTTTATAAAATGGCGCGTGCTGGATGCGTCGGCGAGCGAGCTGGTCTCGGAAGGAGTTGTGGATTCCAATCAGGCTTTGCTTGAGAGCCTACGGATCATAAAGTCACTCTCGCTGCGCAAGTGTCGTTTGGTAAGCGTCAGGACTAACGAGGAAACTAGCGCTTTAACCGAAATGCTTGAGCGCGAGTTCGGTATTCCTATCTCGTGTGCGAAGCCCGCTCGCGAGATGTCTGGTGTTCGAAACGGCTACGAAGACTATGAGCGTCTGGGGCTTGATCGCTGGCTGGCGATGCTTGGCGGCTTTCACCTGGCTGCCGGGAGTGCTTGTCTGGTTCTCGACTTCGGTACCGCGGTTACTGCCGATTTTGTCGGGCCTGACGGTGAGCATCTCGGTGGGTTCATTTGTCCAGGCATGCCTTTGATGCGAAACCAGCTTCGCACCCATACCCGTAAAATTCGTTATGGTGATGAGGCGGCAGAGCGCGCCCTTTCCAGTCATGTCCCGGGGCGTACCACCGTGGAAGCGGTGGAGCGCGGTTGTTCTTTGATGCTGAGGGGCTTTGTTCTCACTCAATTAGAGCTGGCTCGAGCGTACTGGGGAGAGCAATTCACCGTCTTTATTACGGGAGGGGATGCCGAGTTGGTTAAAGGCGTCGCGCCTGACGCCAGGGTTGTGCCCGACCTGGTTTTTGTCGGCTTGGCGATGGCGTGTCCCTTGTCCTGAGGTTTATATGCGTTGGTTGTTCCTGCTCCTAGTGGTTCTCAATGTTTTTTACTATGTCTGGCATCAGCAGGAAGCGCCCTTGCGAGCCAAAGATGTAACGCCCCTTAGTCTGTATCGCGGTTCGCAGCAGGATATCCGTCTACTGAGCGAAACTGCTGGTGAAGGCGGGAGAGGGCAGGTGGTGCCGCGTCAGCAGTGTCTTTTCCTTGGTGGATTTTCTGAAGAGGATTCAATTGCCAAGCTGCAACAGCGCCTGGTGGCGATGAGGGTCAATGCTCAATCCGTGCCGAAAGATGCTGCAGGAAGCGGTTACTGGCTTGCAGTTGCGCCGGATGGCCAGCGTTTGTTGGGCGATCAGCAGTTGCAAAACCTTTCCAAGGAATTCAATGAGTTAAAACATAAAATAATGCTGTGCGAAGGGGTTGCACCTGCTCAATAGTTTGCATAGAATGGCGCCCGCTCCACAGCGAACACCTTAAACGGGATTCGAAGTGAAGCGTGTCAACGCAGCTAACCTCAGGTTTTTAAATGAGAAAATGCTTGACAGGGGTTTGGCATGATATAGAATGCCGGCCTGATTAGGAGGGGTTCCCGAGCGGCCAAAGGGATCAGACTGTAAATCTGACGTCTACGACTTCGAAGGTTCGAATCCTTCTCCCTCCACCAGATTTAAGCGTGAGCTGCAGGCTCCGCGGGTATAGTTTAGTGGTAGAACCTCAGCCTTCCAAGCTGATGATGCGGGTTCGATTCCCGCTACCCGCTCCAAGTTTGCAGGTTGTGCAAAAGGGTTTTGCTCTTGTAGCTCAGTTGGTAGAGCACACCCTTGGTAAGGGTGAGGTCAGCGGTTCAAATCCGCTCAAGAGCTCCATATAACAAGGCAGATATGAAAATATCTGCCTTTGTTTTAA
>NZ_RCNZ01000021.1:0-40714 GCF_004307525.1 Pseudomonas sp. Sample_21
CGTCGAGCAGCACATCTACGCCGTGGCCGCTGCCGACAAATACAAACTGCTCTACAACCTGGTCAACGACAACGGTTGGGAACGGGTAATCGTATTTGCCAACCGCAAGGATGAAGTGCGGCGCATTGAAGAACGCCTGGTGCGCGATGGCATCAACGCTGCGCAACTGGCCGGCGATGTGCCGCAACACAAGCGCATCAAGACTCTGGAAGGCTTCCGCGAAGGCAAGATTCGCGTACTGGTTGCTACCGATGTTGCCGGTCGCGGTATTCACATCGACGGCATCAGCCACGTGATCAACTTCACCCTGCCGGAAGTCCCGGACGACTACGTGCACCGCATCGGTCGTACCGGTCGCGCCGGTGCTGATGGGGTGTCCATCAGCTTTGCCGGTGAAGATGACTCCTACCAGCTACCGTCCATCGAGGCGCTGTTGGGCAAGAAAATCAGCTGTGAAACACCACCGACGCATCTGTTGCGGGCGGTTGAGCGCAAGCGTCCGTAACGGACAACGTGCAAAAAAGGCGCAGCCGGAAACGGACTGCGCTTTTTTTTCGTCCGGCTTTTTCGACAGGGCTTGCTCGTTAAAACAAAAAGTCCATAATAGACAAATTAGTTTACTTCCATGTCCGGAGCCGCCCATGTCCAGTACGCCTCATGTGATCACCCAAGCCCAGGCTCGCGATTTGCTGACACAGATCGACGTGCCGCAGATCATGCGCAAACTGTTTCGCGACCTGGCCGCCGGACAAGCCGTGCAACCGGCGCAGCATCTTGTGGAGTTTCCGAATGGCGCGGGCGACTTCATCAACTACTTGGGCGTGCTGGCGCAAGACGGTGTTTACGGCGTCAAGACGTCGCCCTACATCGTGCGCGAACAGGGGCCGTTGGTGACCGCCTGGACCCTGCTGATGTCGATGCAGACCGGTCAGCCGCTGCTGTTGTGTGATGCCGGCGAACTGACCACGGCGCGCACCGCCGCGACTACCGTGGTGGCGGTCGATGCACTTGCACCTTTGAACGTGACTCGCCTGGCGATCATCGGCAGCGGCAAGGTTGCTCAAGCGCACCTGCATTACGCGAAAAACCTGCGCGACTGGCAGAGTATCAGCCTGTACTCGCCAGGCCTGAGCGAAGATGCGCAAACCATGAGCCAGCTCAAGAGCATCGAACCTCGTCTGAAGATCGTCGACAGCCGCGAAACGGCTATCCAGGACGCGGATGTGATCATGCTCTGCACCTCATCGGCCGGCCCGGTGATCGACCCGTCAAACCTGAACAAACCGGCGCTGATCACCTCGATCAGCACCAATGCTCCTCGTGCCCACGAAGTGCCACCACAGAGCCTCAATGACATGCGGGTGTTCTGTGACTATCGCCTGACCACCCCAGGCTCGGCCGGTGAAATGCTGATCGCCGGCGAGCAGCATGGCTGGGACAAAAACGCGATCGTCGGCGACCTGGCGGATCTGCTCAGCGAGAAGGTGGCGCGTCCCGTTTACGACCGTCACGTGTTCTTCCGCTCGATTGGCCTGGGCCTTGAAGACATTGCGCTGGCCAATGCCATTTACCGTCTCACCCCTGACATCAGATAAACCCGTAGGAGCAAAGCTTGCTCGCGATGACGGCATGTCAGTCAACACTCATGTTGAATGTGCTGGCGTCATCGCGAGCAAGCTTTGCTCCTACAGGAGTTTTCAACCATTTCGGCAATTGCGCCCCTACAGGAGACGTTCATGAGCCAGGCAGACTTCATCATCATCGGCGGCGGAATTGCCGGCGCCTCCACGGGCTTCTGGCTGTCGCAGCACGGGCGAGTGGTGGTACTCGAGCGTGAATCCCATCCGGCCTATCACTCCACCGGACGTTCCGCTGCGCTGTACACCGCGGCTTACGGCACCCCACAGGTTCGTGCATTGACCCAGGCCAGCCGGGATTTTTTCGACAACCCGCCCAGCGGTTTCTGCGAGCACCCGCTGCTGACGCCGCGCGGTGAAATGACCGTGGACTTCACCGGTGATCCGGCCGAATTGAACAATCAATACCTGAGCGCCAAAGCCACGGTCCCGGAGATGCAATTGCTCAGCGCCGAGGAGGCCTGTGTACGCCTGCCGATCCTGCGCCGGGAAAAAGTCCACGGCGCCATCTACGACCCGACCGCCAGCGACATCGACACCGACGCCCTGCATCAGGGTTACTTGCGTGGCATCCGTCGCAATAACGGCGAAGTGCACACCGACACTGAAGTGCTCGGCCTGAGCCGTGATACCGACGGTGCCTGGCAGGTGCAAACCAACAGCCAGACTTTCAGCGCTCCCCTCATCATCAATGCTGCGGGCGCGTGGGCCGACAAGATCGGCACGCTAGCCGGTGCACAACCACTGGGCCTGCAACCGAAACGCCGGGCCGCGTTCATTTTCGCTGGCCCCGAGGGTGTGGATATCCATCATTGGCCGATGCTGGTCAGCCTCGACGAGTCCTTCTATATGAAACCCGACGCCGGGATGTTCCTCGGCTCGCCGGCCAACGCCGACCCGGTTGAACCCCACGACGTGCAGCCTGAAGAGCTGGACATCGCCATGGGCATCTACCAGATCGAAGAAGCCACCACCCTGACAATCCGCCGCCCGACCCGCACCTGGGCCGGCCTGCGCAGCTTCGTCAGTGATGGCGACTTGCTCTCGGGTTTCGATCCGCAGGTGCCGGGGCTGTTCTGGGTGGCGGCTCAAGGGGGTTATGGCATCCAGACCTCACCCGCGATGGGTCAGGCCAGTGCCGCGCTGGTCCGTGGTGAAGCCCTGCCCGAACAACTGACCCGCTTCGGTCTGAGCGCCGAAATGCTCTCCCTCGCTCGTCTGGGTTGATTCACCACCTCAGGTGACGCGCCGACATGATTGCGGCACACTTTCAGAGCTCCGTATTGCGGGGCGCTGAAGTTGCCCGGAGTTCTACTGTATGAAGAGCCGCACCCCATGAACGCCCCAGAAAATGACCCGGCCCTGAACGACTCGTCCCTGGATAACTTCCATGCGATCGCCGATGCCATCGCCACGTTGTTCTTTCCCCATGCCGAGGTGGTGCTGCACGACCTGCGCACGCAGAAGGTCGACTACATCGCCAACAACCTGTCCAAGCGCGAGATCGGCGACGACTCGTCGCTGGAAGACATGCTCAGCGAGGATGTCAGCGACAGGAACATCGGCCCGTACGAAAAGCTCAACTGGGACGGTCAGAAAATTCGCAGCCTGAGCACCGTGCTGCGCGACAGCGAAAGCCGTCCGCTGGCGGTGCTGTGCATCAACCTGAATATTTCCCTGTTCGAGAACGCCAAGGCGGCGCTGGACCTGTTCCTGTCACCGAGCAAACTGATTCCGCAGCCGGACTCACTGTTCCGTGATGACTGGCAGGAGCGCATCAACACCTTCCTCCACGCCTGGTTGCGCGAGCGGCAGTTGAGCCTGAATCTGCTGACCCGTGACCACAAACGCGAACTGGTGCTGGCGCTGCACGCCGAGGGCGCGTTCAAGGGCAAGAGCGCCTCGAACTACGTGGCGAATGTGCTGAACATGGGGCGGGCGACGGTGTACAAGCATTTGAAGGAATTGAAGGGCTGAAGATTTGCATCGCTAGCGCTGGCCTCTTCGCGAGCAGGCTCGCTCCCACATTTGGAATGCGTTACCCCTGTGGGAGCGAGCCTGCTCGCGAAAGCGCTTGATCAATCGCCGTAGATATCGGTCTTGAAATACTTCTCGGAAATCTTCTGATACTCGCCATTCGCGCGAATCCCGTCGATGGCGCTGTTCAACTGGCTGACCAGCTCACCGTTGCCCTTGCGCACGGCAATCCCCGCACCCTCGCCGACGTACTTCGGATCCTTCAGCTCCGGCCCGACAAACGCGTAACCCTTGCCGCGCGGCATCGACAGGAAGTCATTGAGCGGAATGGTGTCGGCAAAAATCGCATCAAGGCGCCCCGCCGCCAGGTCCATGTAGATTTCTTCGTTGTTGCTGTAGCGCTTGACGTTGATGCCCTTGGGTTCGAATACCTCGGTGGCGTAACGATCAGTGGTGGTCGCGCGCTGCACGCCGACGTTCTTGCCTTTGAGGCTGGCGTACTGATCATCGACCGTAGCGCCTTCCTTCATCACCAGACGCGAAGAAGTGAAATAGTACTTGTGGCTGAAATCCACCGACTTCTTGCGATCTTCGTTGATGGTCATCGACGACAGCGCCATGTCGATCTTCTTCACTTTCAGCGAAGGAATCAGCCCGTCGAACTCACCTTCAACCCACACGCACTTGACCTTCATCTGCGCACACAGGGCATTGCCGATGTCGTAGTCGAAACCGACGATTTCACCTTTATCGGTTTTCGACGCGAATGGCGGGTAGGCCGCTTCGATGCCGATGCGCAAGGTTTTCTCGGCGGCAAAGGTGCTGGCACAGGCCAGCAGGCTGAAGGCAAGGCCGGTGATGAGGGGGAGTTTCTTCATGTTCGTTCTCTCGCGGGTTGTTGTTGGTTTGGCGAAGAAGAGCAGCTACAAGCGGCAAGCTGATAGCTGCAAGACAGAAGCTTTTTTTGTACTTGGAAATCCATACTGGACTCTCAGGTACAAATCGTCAATCGGGTAGAGAAGGAAGGATTTTCGGTGTCGCAGATGATGACTTCGCGAGCAGGCTCGCTCCCACAGGGGAACGCATTCCAATTGTGGGAGCGAGCTTGCTCGCGAAGGCGTACTGAGGGGCGCTACAGGAATTACTTCTTCCAGCGATCGGCGGCGGCATGATCACTATCACGTCCTTCGACCCAACGTGGTCCATCGCTGGTATTTTCTTTCTTCCAGAACGGCGCGCGGGTTTTCAGGTAGTCCATGACGAAGGCGCAGGCATCGAACGCGGCCTGGCGATGGGCGCTGGCGGCGCCGACGAAGACGATCGGCTCGCCCGGTTCCAGCGCGCCAATGCGATGCAGCACTTCCAGTTTCAACAGCGGCCAGCGCTGCTCAGCTTCGACAGCGATCTTGCCGAGGGCTTTTTCGGTCATGCCCGGATAATGCTCGAGGAACATCCCGGCCACGTCGAGACCGTCGTTGAAATCGCGCACGTAACCGACAAAGCTCACCACCGCGCCAACGCCGACATTGGCCGCGTGCATCGCATTGACTTCAGCGCCCGGATCGAACGGCGTGGCCTGCACGCGAATCGCCATGTTCAGCCTCCGGTCACGGTGGGGAAAAACGCCACTTCGTCGCCATCGACCACCGGCTCATCGAGCTGGCAGAGGTCTTCGTTACGTGCGCACATCAGGTTCTGCTCGCTCAGCACTTCGGCGCCATCACGTTGTGCCAACAGTGCGCGAACGTCATCGACGGTAGCGAAATCGCCTTCAACCGCAACCGAATCCACGCCCAGCGCTTCACGGTAGCGGGCAAAAAACTTCACGGTCAGTTTCATGGCTGCTCCGCCTGGAAGTGGCCGCTCTTGCCGCCGACTTTCTCCAGCAGCCGCACGCTTTCGATGGTCATGCCACGGTCGACGGCTTTGCACATGTCGTAAATGGTCAGGGCGGCGACGCTGGCGGCGGTCAGCGCTTCCATCTCGACGCCGGTCTGCCCGGACAACTTGCAGCGGGCGACGATACGCACGCTGTCCTCACCCTCGGCGCTGAGTTCGACTTTGACGCCAGTCAGCATCAGCGGATGGCACAGGGGAATCAGATCGCTGGTTTTCTTCGCCGCCTGAATCCCGGCAATGCGCGCCACGGCGAACACATCGCCCTTGGGGTGGCCGCCGCTGACGATCATCTGCAGGGTTTCAGGGAGCATGCGCACCAGCGCTTGAGCGGTCGCTTCACGGAACGTCACGGCTTTTTCAGTGACGTCGACCATGTTGGCGCGACCTTGGGAATCGAGATGAGTCAGCACGGGATTACTCCTGATCAGGAGCGTGGATTGTAAACCTGTGGGTCAGATATCCGCATCACTGATTATGAAATCACCGTTGCCCCCTGTGGGAGCGAGCCTGCTCGCGAAAGCGGATTCAGATTCACTATAGATGTCGACTGATACACCGCATTCGCGAGCAGGCTCGCTCCCACAGGAGATATGCATTCATCCATAAAAAAACCGGGCGGCTTTAAGGGCCGCCCGGTCTTGTGGGAAGGGTTACAGATGCGATTCGGCGTATTCGGCCAGGATCGAGCGAGGCACCCCTTGCAAGGTGATGTGCACACCGTTGGGGAAATCCTTGAAGCGTTCGGTCAGGTAGGTCAGCCCGGAGCTGGTCGCGGACAGGTAAGGGGTGTCGATCTGCGCCAGGTTGCCCAGGCACACCACTTTGGAACCGGCGCCGGCACGGGTGATGATGGTTTTCATCTGGTGCGGCGTGAGGTTCTGGCATTCGTCGATCAGGATCAGGCTCTGCTGGAAGCTGCGACCGCGAATGTAGTTGAGCGATTTGAACTGCAACGGCACTTTGCTGAGGATGTAGTCGACGCTGCCATGGGTGTTTTCGTCATCCATGTGCAAGGCTTCGAGGTTGTCGGTGATGGCGCCCAGCCAAGGCTCCATTTTCTCCGCTTCGGTGCCGGGCAGGAAACCGATTTCCTGGTCCAGGCCCTGCACGCTGCGGGTGGCGATAATGCGGCGATAACGTTTGCTGACCATGGTCTGCTCGATCGCAGCGGCCAGCGCCAGAATGGTCTTACCGGAACCGGCGGCGCCAGACAGGTTGACCAGATGAATGTCCGGGTCAAGCAACGCATACAGGGCCAGACTCTGATAGATGTCGCGCGGCTTCAGGCCCCAGGCCTCCTGATGCAGCAGCGGTTCCTGGTGCAGGTCGAGGATCAGCAGGCGGTCTTCCTGGATTTCCTTGATCCAGCCGACAAAGCCCTGCTCGTCGATGATGAACTCGTTGATGTGCACGGCCGGCAGGTTGTCGATCAGTTGCACCTGATGCCAGGTGCGGCCGTGGTCCTGACGGGTTTCGACCTTGCTCACGCGGTCCCAGAAGGAGCCGGTCATGTTGTGGTAGCCGTTGGGCAGCAGGGACACGTCATCGACCAACTGGTCGGTGCTGTAGTCCTCGGCGTCGATGCCACAGGCGCGCGCCTTGAGGCGCATGTTGATGTCTTTGGTGACCAGCACCACCGGTTTTTGCGGATCGCGGGTATGCAGATCAATCAGTTGGTTGATGATTTTGTTGTCGTTCAGGTGCTCGGGCAGAATCAGGTTCGACTCGGCCTGTTTGCTCATCAGAATTGACAGCAAGCCTTTCGGCCCGCCCTTGCCGCGCTGGATCGGCACACCCAGTTCGACGTCCTCGGGGGACGCATCGCCCAGCGTCTTGTCGATCAGGCGGATCGCCTGACGGCATTCGGCGGCCACGCTGTGATGGCCGCTCTTGAGCTTGTCCAGCTCTTCCAGCACGGTCATCGGGATGGCGACGTGGTGTTCTTCGAAATTCAGCAGGGCATTTGGATCGTGAATCAATACGTTGGTATCGAGTACATACAGGATTGGCTGGTTGGAGGAAGGGCTGCGTCCGTGATCATCCATACTCGGTCACCTTTGTGGGAGCCATTCGACGCAATACCTTGACAGTGCTGCGCCTCGAGGTGACTGCCGAATTCATCCACGAGGGCCTGGATGAGCTGCACACAATAGGAGTCTGGGAAGACGCCACCTGTGTTGCAGGTTTCGGCGGTCTGTCTTCGTAATACTCCAAAACCGATGACATAAAAAAGCACTTTGACGGTTTTTTTAAGTTTATTTTGCAGAGTGACGAAAAGCCCTTGGCGGACTCCCCGTACCCCGCTAAAGTCGGAAGTCCGCCTGCATCGAATTCCTCCTGAAAATTACCCCAAGCCCAATGTTTCCGGGCTTTTTGTCGTTTCTCAACGAAACGCGTCCTGACAGTCTTCCCAGCCAATGCCGCTCTGCGCAGTCTGGGTGATCAGCCACGGCAGCGACGTCTTCACCGCATCCTGTTTCATGTTGAAATTGATCACCCCGTGCCGCCACAGCAGCATCAGGGTCAACACTCGCTGCGCGCTGGCCGGCCCCTTGAGCTTGCCGGCACCGTCCTGGGCATCGATGTCCCACAGTGCCACTTGCAGGCCCTGGCTATTGAAAAAACCTTGCGCGTCACTGCGGCGCTGGCCATCCGGCGGACGGAATAGCGGCACGTAGTTTTCCGGCAGTTTGTTCTTCACCAGATCGGCGCTGCGCCGTACCGAATCCTGCCAGTCCTGCCAATGGCTGTGGGAGCGGAACTCCCAGCCCTGCACGCCCACGCACTGCCGGGAGAAACTCGCCTGCAGACTGCTGACCGAACGGCCGGCGAGTCGTGCCTGAATATCCTTGCCCAGGACAAAGAATGTCCCGCTCAGGTTCGATTTGCGCAGGTACTCGGCCAGCCAGTCGGTGTTGTCCGGTTGCACGTTGGCGGCGCTGTCGAACGTCAGCAGAAACAGCCGGTCGTGCATGTCGTCGCCGTTGCGCTCGTAGTCGCCGAAACGATCGAATTCGTTACTGGTTTGCGGCGACAGCGCCGCCTTGCGCATCAGCTCGTCGAGGTACTGCAGATGGAAGATCCGGCTCGGCTCGGCCCATTTGGTGTAATAGCTGTCGTCGCTGACCACGAACTTGGCCGCCTGCTCGCGCAGGGTCGGCAGGTCTTCGACGAGGAAGCAGAACGAGGCGTCCTGATCGCAGCTTTGCTGGGCGTGGTTGTAGTTGGCGAGCAAGCGCTGCCAGAGGCGCTGGCGCAGCTGATTGACCGCATCGATATTGACCGTGCGCAGGCCCAGGCGCTGGGCCAGTGCCGCCTCGTCGATGGACTCGGTGCCGAGCAGGCCGCGAGCGAACATGAGGATTTCCGCCCGCGACGCGACGTCGAACAGGGTCGGATTGCTGAGCTGCTCCGGCCAGGTCGTGCGATCCAGCGTCGCCGCGTCGCCGGGCGCCGCCATGGCGCCGAAGCTCAGCAGCCACGCGGTGAATATAAGAACAATGCGCAAAGGGATGTCTCCATAACAAAACCCGCGCGGCACTATAGCTGATGTGCAAGATTCAAGGTCGTCACCCTCACCCCAGCCCTCTCCCAGAGGGAGAGGGAGCTGACCGAGCGGTTCTTTCGATATCCGTCTACCTGAGCTATCGAGTCGAACTCAAATTTGAATCCAGCGAACATCGGCCCCCTCTCCCTCTGGGAGAGGGCTGGGGTGAGGGTAAAATCCACCAACCGTCGCAAATCCCGGCACTTGCACCGACCTATAACCCCCATAGCTGGAGTCAACAAGAACAACCCCCTAGAATCGCCCCCACGATTAAAGGAGACGACTTCATGCTGATGGTGATTTCCCCCGCCAAGACCCTCGACTACGAAACACCGCCGGCGACCCAGCGCTTCACCCAGCCGCAGTACCTCGACCATTCCCAGGAATTGATCCAGCAGTTGCGCGAGCTGAGTCCGGCGCAGATCAGCGAGTTGATGCACGTGTCCGACAAGATCGGTGGCCTCAACGCCGCGCGTTTCGGCAGCTGGACACCCGCCTTCACCCCAGAGAACGCCAAGCAGGCGCTGCTCGCCTTCAAGGGTGATGTGTACACCGGCCTCGACGCGCAATCCTTCAGCGAGGCGCAATTCGATTACGCGCAAAAGCACCTGCGCATGCTCTCTGGCCTTTATGGCCTGCTGCGGCCGCTGGACCTGATGCAACCCTATCGCCTGGAAATGGGCACCAAACTGGCCAACGCCCGTGGCAAGGATCTGTATGCGTTCTGGGGCACGCGCATCAGCGAGTGGCTGAACGAAGCGCTGGCCGAGCAAGGCGATGACGTACTGCTCAACCTTGCATCCAACGAATACTTTTCCGCGGTCAAGCGCAGCGCGTTGAAGGCGCGGATCATCAACACCGAGTTCAAGGATCAGAAGAACGGTCAGTACAAGATCATCAGTTTCTACGCGAAGAAAGCGCGCGGTCTGATGAGCCGTTTTGTTATCCAGGAACGCATCAACGACCCGGCTCAGCTCAAGCAATTCGATGTACAGGGTTATCGCTACAGCGCCGAGCAGTCGAAACCCGACAATCTGGTGTTTTTGCGCGACCACGCCCCGGAATAAAGCATGCCCTTTGCACGACTCTTTTCGTCAGGAGTCGTGCAGTCCGCCCGAAGTCAAAATCCCCCCGCGACATATCGCCAAATTCATGGCGCCAATAAAACCACACTCTATTTTCTAATTTTAGTTTCACTCGACACTGAAGTTTTTTTTCAGTAGTGGCACCTAAATTTTTTACCCGTAGTGGCACAAAACTATCGGCCCCGGTTTCGCCCCGATAATTAAAGGGCGAAATCGTTAGTGCTATCAATTTGCACCCAGTGCCATCTTCATCAATATTTCAAAAAATTTCGGCTGGCACGATGAGCGGGCTGGAACTATGTCCAAATGCGTTGCTCATACCACCGGTAACGATTCTCGCCGAGTTTGTACGAGATAACTTACGCAGAGCTGATAGCCATGTAACCAAGTTATCACAGCAACTTGCCTGAGTGACTAACTAGTCTCAAAACAATCGAAGGACAGGAGATACGCACCATTAATATCCCCTACAAAGGCCAAGGCCGCGCCCCTATAAACGTGCTCGCCTGAGCACCTAACTGCTTGATTTACCGGCTCCCTACCGGACGTCGAGCAGGCTACACGACTGCACTAGAGTCTTCCCGCACGGAAGATCGGCTGCATAACAGGGCAAGTCATAACAACAAGGCCTAGTTGCGCACATCTTGAGTGCACTTATTAGACACTCGGAACTTTGTATGCCTGCACACGGCATTGTTGCGCCTGTAAGCCGCACTTCCGAGTGCACTAGTGACCGCTGAACACCATTAACTCCGGCCTCTAAGGCCTGATATATACAGAGGTAATTGCGATGCGCATCAGCATATTTGGTTTGGGTTACGTTGGCGCAGTATGTGCCGGTTGCCTGTCTGCACGGGGCCATGACGTAGTTGGCGTCGATGTTGCCAAAGACAAGATCGACATGATTAACGCCGGCAAATCGCCGATTGTAGAACCGGGCTTGGGCGAACTGCTGCAACAGGGAGTCCAGACCGCTCGTCTGCGCGGTACGACCAACTTCGCCGAGGCGATTCGTGATACCGACCTGTCGATGATCTGCGTCGGCACGCCGAGCAAAAAGAACGGCGACCTGGAACTGAACTACATCGAGGCCGTGTGCCGCGAGATCGGTTTTGTCCTGCGTGAAAAAACCACCCGTCACACCATCGTCGTGCGCAGCACCGTGTTGCCAGGCACCGTGGCCAACGTGGTCATCCCGATTCTGGAAGACTGCTCGGGCAAGAAGGCTGGCGTCGATTTTGGCGTAGCGGTCAACCCGGAATTCCTCCGCGAATCCACCGCCATTGCCGACTACGATCACCCACCGATGACCGTAATCGGCGAGTTCGATACCGCCTCGGGCGACGTTCTGCAATCGCTGTACGAAGAACTCGACGCACCGATCATCCGCAAGGACATCGCCGTTGCCGAGATGATCAAGTACACCTGCAACGTCTGGCACGCGACCAAAGTGACCTTCGCCAACGAGATCGGCAACATCGCCAAAGCGGTCGGCGTCGATGGTCGTGAAGTGATGGACGTAGTCTGCCAGGACAAGACCCTGAACCTGTCCCAGTACTACATGCGCCCGGGCTTCGCCTTCGGCGGTTCGTGCCTACCCAAAGACGTACGTGCGCTGACCTACCGCGCCGGTTCCCTGGACGTCGAGGCGCCGCTGCTCAACTCGCTGATGCGCAGTAACGAATCGCAAGTGCAGAACGCTTTCGACATCGTTGAAAGCCATGAAAAACGCAAAGTCGCCCTGCTCGGTCTGAGCTTCAAGGCCGGCACCGACGACCTGCGCGAAAGCCCGCTGGTCGAACTGGCGGAAATGCTGATCGGCAAGGGTTACGACCTGAGCATCTACGACAGCAACGTCGAATACGCCCGTGTCCACGGTGCGAACAAGGACTACATCGAATCGAAGATTCCGCACGTATCGTCCCTGCTCAACTCCGACTTCGACTCGGTGATCGACAACTCCGACGTGATCATCCTCGGCAACCGCGACGAGAAATTCCGTTCGCTGGCCCAGGAAGCGCCGCACGGCAAGCAAGTCATCGACCTGGTGGGCTTCATGTCCAAGCCCACCAGCGCCGGTAGCCGCACCGAAGGCATTTGCTGGTAAGGCAAGCCTCAAGCTTCAAGCCGCAAGCAAAGGCAACACGCTTGCGGCTTGAAGCCTCCATCACCTTCGGATGACGGTTATGACCAAGCTCAAACATTTTTTTCTGCAATCAGCCGGCTGGCTTTTTTATCTCAGTCTGCTGATGGGCCTGGCCTTGATGCTGCCCACGTCCACATTCGACTCCGAGTCCAAGGACTTCATTTTCCTGATTGGCGCCGTGGGTATCTGGCGCTACTCGATGGGTGCAACGCACTTTGTGCGCGGCATGATTTTTCTCTACATCGTTTACCCGCACTTGCGTCGCAAAGTACGCAAGCTGGGTAAAGCGGCCGATCCGTCGCATGTGTTTCTGATGGTCACCAGCTTTCGTATTGACGCGCTGACCACCGCGCAGGTCTACAGCTCGGTGATCCGCGAAGCCATCGACTGCGAACTGCCGACCACCATTGTCTGCTCGATCGTGGAAATGTCCGACGAGCTGCTGGTCAAGGCGCTGTGGGCGCGGATGAATCCGCCTGAGCGGGTCAAGCTCGACTTCGTGCGTATTCCCGGTACCGGCAAGCGCGATGGTCTGGCCTTCGGTTTCCGCGCGATCTCCCGTCACCTGCCGGACGACCGTGCCGTGGTGGCCGTGATCGACGGCGACACCGTGCTCGGCGAAGGCGTCGTGCGCAAGACCGTGCCGTGGTTCCAGCTGTTCGGCAATGTCGGCGGCCTGACCACCAACGAGTTCTGCGAAGTGCGCGGCGGCTACATCATGAGCGAATGGCACAAGCTGCGTTTCGCCCAGCGCCACATCAACATGTGCTCGATGGCCCTGTCCAAGCGCGTACTGACCATGACCGGTCGGATGTCGGTGTTCAAAGCCTCCGTGGTGACCAATCCGGAATTCATCGCCGACGTTGAAAGCGACTCGCTGCAACACTGGCGTCTGGGCCGCTTCAAGTTCCTGACCGGCGACGACAAGTCGAGCTGGTTCAGCCTGATGCGCCTGGGTTACGACACCTTCTACGTGCCGGACGCCGCGATCAACACCGTTGAGCATCCGCCGGAAAAGAGCTTCATCAAGGCCAGCCGCAAGCTGATGTTCCGCTGGTACGGCAACAACCTGCGCCAGAACTCCCGTGCACTGGGTCTGGGTATCCGTCGCCTCGGCGCGTTCACCTCGGTGGTGCTGTTCGACCAGCGCGTGTCGATGTGGACTTCGCTGCTCGGCCTGACCGTCGCACTGATCGCCAGCTTCAAGTACGGCACCGCATTCATCCTCGTGTACCTGCTGTGGATCGGCATCACCCGCCTGATCCTGACGCTGTTGCTGTCGTGTTCCGGCCACCGCATCGGCCCTGCTTACCCGGCGATTCTGTATTACAACCAGATCGTTGGCGCCTTGGTGAAGATCTACGTGTTCTTCCGCCTCGACCAACAATCCTGGACTCGCCAGCCCACATCCCTGACCCGTGATCTCGCCAGCTTTCAACGTTGGTTCAACACCTGGTCGTCTCGGACCATGACCTTCTCCGCCGGCAGCATTTTTGTCGCCGTGCTGCTGATGATGGTCTGACCCGCTCCTATTGAATTAACAAGGAAATCGCCCCTATGAATACCGCCGTCAACGTCAACGTAGTGCATGAATCCGAAGCCCAGCGCCAGCACGCTCGCGTGAAAATCCCGGCCAAGCTGCGTTTCTTCGGCCCTGACCGGACGCCGCTCGAAGCGCGGGTCCTCGATCTGTCGGCTGGCGGACTGGCGTTCAACGCCGGGCAGATGCCGCTGACCATCGGCGAGGTGTACAAGGCGCGTCTGCAATTTGTCATCGACAACCTCGGCCTGGCCATGGACGTTGAACTGCAGGTGCGTTCTTTCGATCGCGCCACCGGCCGCGCCGGCTGCCAGTTCCAGAACCTCGAACCGCAGGACATTTCCACCCTGCGCCACCTGATCACTTCGCACCTGGCCGGCGACATCGTCAGCATCGGCGAAGTGCTGGCGACCCTGCAGCGCGACAACTTCACCAAGGCGCGCAAGAACAAGACCAACGACACCGGCATGACCCCGTTCGGCCGCCTGAAAGCCGTGACCTTCAGCGCCGGTATTTTCGCCGTTGGCCTGGTCGCTGCCGGCTTCATCTTCAAGTCGGTGTACGGCATGTACTTCGTCAGCCACGCCCAGGCCGGTCTGGTCAGCGTGCCGGGGATGAACATCACCATGCCGCGTGACGGCACCGTGCAGAGCCTGGTCAAGTCCGACGGCGTTGCCGCCAAAGGCGCACCGCTGGCGACCTTCAGCACCAGCATGCTCGACGTACTCAAGGGCCATCTGGCCGAAGACCAACTGGCCCCGGCCAAAGTTGAAGAACTGTTCGGCAAGCAAATGACCGGCACCCTGACCTCGCCGTGCGATTGCACCGTGGCCCAGCAACTGGTGGCTGACGGTCAGTACGCGAGCAAGGGCGACGTGATCTTCCAATTGGTGCCGCGCAACACCCAGGCCAACGTTGAAGCACGCTTCTCCTATCGCCAGTTCGGCGACGTGCGTCCGGGCACACCGGTGAGCTTCCAGATCGCCGGCGAAGACAAGACCCGCACCGGCAAGATCGTCAGCAGCACCAGCCTGAAGAGCGCCGACCTGTCCTCCGACATCCGCGTACAGATCCAGCCTGACGAGCCGCTCGACAGCAGCCTGGCCGGCCGCCCGGTGGAAGTGAACAGCGACCGTGGCCCGAACCTGAACTGGCTGATCGACAAAGCCATGGCTGCCGGTCTTTAAGTCGAGGACATGCCTGTGACTACGCATAACTTGAACACACCGCCGACCCTGGGGGAGCGAGCCTGCTCGCGAAAGGGCCAGCGCGGTTTGTCTGAAGTACCGAGTCGACTGCTTCGCGAGCAGGCTCGCTCCCACATGGGATTGATGGTGTGCTCGCTGGCACTAGCAGTTTCTCTAGCCGGTTGCGCCGGGCTGCCCGATCAGCGTCTGGCCAACGAAGCGCTCAAGCGTGGCGACACCGCCACCGCTGCGCAGAATTACCAGCAACTGGCCGATCTGGGTTACAGCGAGGCGCAAGTAGGCCTGGCTGATATCCAGGTCGACAGCCGCGACCCGGCGCAGATGAAACAGGCCGAAGCGACTTACCGCGCAGCGGCCAGCGTGTCGCCGCGTGCCCAGGCACGTCTGGGTCGTCTGCTGGTGGCCAAGCCGGGCTCCACCGAAGCCGAGCACCACGAAGCCGAAACCCTGCTGAAAAAAGCCGCCGCCAATGGCGAAGGCAACACGTTGATCCCGCTGGCGATGCTGTATCTGCAATACCCGCACAGCTTCCCCAACATCAACGCGCAGCAGCAGATCGATCAGTGGCGCAAGTCGGGCTACCCGGAAGCGGGTCTGGCGCAGGTGCTGCTGTATCGCACCCAGGGCACTTACGACCAGCATCTGGATGACGTGGAAAAGATCTGCAAGGCCGCGCTCAACACCACTGACATCTGCTACGTCGAACTGGCTACCGTTTACCAGAAACGTGGCCAGCCGGAGCAACAGGCCGAGCTGATCAAGCAGATGCAGGCCGGTTACAGCCGTGGCACCGTCACCGCGCAGCGTGTCGACTCCGTAGCCCGCGTGCTGGCCGATTCGACCCTGGGCAAGACTGACGAAAAAACCGCGCAGGCGCTGCTCGAGCCGATCGCTCCGGGCTACCCGGCATCGTGGGTCACCCTCGCCCAACTGCTTTACGACTTCCCCGAACTGGGCGACGTCGACCAGATGATGAAGTACCTGGACAACGGTCGCGCCGCCGACCAGCCGCGCGCCGAACTGTTGCTGGGCAAGGTCTACTACGAAGGCAAAATGGTCCCGGCTGACGCGAAAGTCGCCGAGGAACATTTCCAGAAAGCCGTCGGCCGCGAAGTCGCTGCCGATTACTACCTCGGCCAGATCTACCGTCGTGGCTACCTGGGCAAGGTCTATCCGCAGAAAGCTCTCGACCATCTGCTGACCGCTGCGCGCAACGGCCAGAACAGTGCCGACTTCGCCATCGCCCAGTTGTTCTCGCAAGGCAAGGGCACCAAGCCCGACCCGCTGAACGCTTACGTGTTCAGCCAATTGGCCAAGGCGCAGAACACCCCGCAAGCCGATGAACTGGCAGCGACCCTCGAGGCGCAATTGCCGCCCGAGCGCCTGCCCGAAGCCCGCCGCCTGTTGCAACAGGAACAGGCCAGCCGTGGCGCCCTGAATTCGAACACGCTGCAACTGCACGCCCTGCAAGAAGAAGACGGCGAGGAAAAACTATGAAGCTGAACCCATTCGTGAAGGCCGGTATTGGCCTCACCTTCGCGCTGCTCTGGTCTTGCCCGACACTGGCTGCGATGACTGAAAGCAAGAACTTCGGTCTGGAAGTGAAACTCACCGGCCAGTCCGAAGACGACCGTGACCTCGGCACTGCCGGCGGCGGCGATGTCAACGGCGTGGGCCTCGACCTGCGTCCATGGATCTACGGCGAAAGCGGCGCGTGGAGCGCCTATGCGATGGGGCAGGCGGTGACCTCGACCGACATCATCGAGACCGACACCCTGCAACAATCGGACGGCGAACAGACCACCGACAGCGGCGATCGCGAAACCAAGAAAAACTACCTGGCGATGCGCGAGTTCTGGGTCGGCTACAGCGGCTTCACGCCCTACCCTGGCGAGATCCTCAAGTTCGGTCGTCAGCGTCTGCGCAATGACGACGGCCAATGGCGCGACACCAACATCGAAGCGCTGAACTGGACCTTCGACACCACCCTGCTGCGGGCCAACGCCGGTGTTGCCGAGCGTTTCAGCGAATACCGCACTGACCTGAAAGAGCTGGCACCGAAAGACAAGGATCGCCTGCACGCCTACGCCGACGCTGCTTACCAGTGGACGCCGGGCCAGTGGGTCGGCATTCGCGGCCACCACAGTCACGATGACGGCAAACTCGATTACGCCGAGCCGGGCGTCCCGCGCGATTCGCTGGACAAGACCGAGAACGGCGACATCAGCTGGATCGGCCTGACTGCCGACAGCGACGCCTACAACTGGCGCAACACCAACACCGTCAACTACTGGGGCAGCATCACCGGCATGAGCGGCGACCGCGACACGGTCAATGCGCTGAACGCCGACGGCACGCGCCCGACACAAGCCAAGCGCAGCGATGACATCAGCGGCTGGGCAGCCGACGTCGGCGTACGTCTGCGCCTCGATCCGCAGTGGCAAGTCGGCGGTGCCTACGCCCGCGCCAGTGCCGATTACGAGCAGAACGGTCTGGAGAGCAACCGCTCCAACTACACCGGTACCCGCTCGCGCGTGCACCGTTTCGGCGAAGCGTTCCGTGGCGAAATGAACAATATGCAGACCGCCACCCTGTTCGGTTCGTGGATGGTCAACGACGAGTACGACGCCAGCCTGATCTACCACAAGTTCTGGCGTGTCGACGGCAACAAGCCGGTCGGCAGCAACGGCATCAATGCGGTGGAAAACAACACCGACGACGTCACCGGCGCAATCCTCTCCAGCACATCCTTGCCGCTTGAAGATGGCAACAAGGACCTGGGTCAGGAAATGGACCTGGTCGTCACCAAGTACTTCAAGCAAGGCCTGTTGCCGGCGGCGTTGAGCCAGTCGATCGACGAGCCTTCGGCACTGGTGCGTTTCCGTGGCGGTGTATTCAAACCGGGCGATGCCTACGGCAGCCAGGTTGATTCCTACATGCACCGCGCATTCATTGACGTGATCTGGCGCTTCTGATGCAAACCGCCAAGGGAGTGCCCGACATGATCAGCACCAGAACAGGCTCACTCAGCCTGCTGGCCGGCGCGATGCTGCTGGCCAGCGCCGGCGCCTTCGCCAATGTTGAACCGGCGAAACCTGCGACCGTGGCCAAAGAACTGCAACAGGCCAAGACCTACACCGTCAGCAGCGCGCCGACCGACGCACTGAAACTGGCCAAGCCGACACTGCCCGACCTCTCCGGCTTCACCGCCGAAGCCGCTGCCGCGAAGATCGTGCGCAGCAAGCCGGGCAAGATCAGCGTGCGCCGGATGATGCAGGAAAACGCCCTGAAGGACTTCATCGGCGGCGATAACAAGATGGCCGAATGGGTGGTGCGTCAGCACGGCATCCCGCAGGCCATCTTCATCGACGACGGCTACATGAACCTCAAGGATCTGGCGAAAAAACTGCCCAAGCAGTATTTCAGCGAGACGTCCCCGGGCGTGTACCTGGCCAAATTGCCGATCGTGGTCGGCGAGAAAGGCATCCTCGAAATCGATGGTCAGACCCAGGAACTGCGCCTGTCCCAAGAGGCCGGTTCGTTCCTGGTCAACGACGGCAAACTGTTTGTGCGTGACACCAAAGTCACCGGCTGGCGCGAGAAGGACAACGGCCCGGCGACCTTCCGTTCGCCGAAGGAATTCCGTCCGTTCCTGCTCGCCTGGGGCGGCACCGAGACCTACATCGTCAACAGCAAGATGGCCAGTTTCGGTTACGCCAACAGTAAGTCGTACGGGGTGAGTATTTCCCAGTACACGCCGAACATGGCCAAAGTCCTCAAGCGCCCGGAACCGACCGGCTGGATCGTCGGCTCCGAGTTCTCGGACATGTGGTACGGCTTCTACTGCTACGAAACCAGCGACTTTGTGGTCAAGGGCAACACCTACAAAGACAACATCGTCTACGGCATCGACCCGCATGACCGCTCGCACCGTCTGATCATTGCCGAGAACACCGTTCACGGCACGAAGAAGAAGCACGGGATCATTATTTCCCGTGAGGTCAACGACAGCTTCATCTTCAACAACAAGAGTTTCGACAACAAGTTGTCGGGCCTGGTGATCGACCGTAACAGCGTCAACAACATCATTGCCTACAACGAGATCTACAAGAACCACACCGACGGCATCACGCTCTACGAGTCTGCCGACAACCTGCTGTGGGGCAACAAGGTCATCAGCAATACCCGTCACGGCATTCGTATCCGTAACAGCGTGAACATCCGCCTCTACGAAAATGTTGCCATGACCAACGGCCTGACCGGTATCTACGGCCACATCAAGGACCTGACCGACACCGACCGTGACATCAAGCTCGACCCGTTCGACGCGCAGGTCTCGCTGATCGTCGTCGGCGGCGAGCTGGCGGCCAATGGCAGCGGCCCGCTGTCGATCGACTCGCCGCTGAGTGTCGAGCTGTATCGCGTGTCGATGCTGGCGCCGACCAAGTCCAGCGGGATCAGCTTCAACGGCATCCTCGGCGAGCGCCAGGATGAAATTCTCGATCTGTTGGTGCGCCAGCAGAAAGCCGTGCTGATCGACCCTGTCGAACGCCAGACCGAATTGCAGGACTGAGGATAATTTTTATGCACCCACACATGATCAAACTGCTCAGCCTCTCGGCCCTGACCCTCGGCATTCTCGCTGCCGGCAACGCTCGCGCCGACGCTGAAGGCGCAAGCGTCACGCCACCGAAGTTCACCGCCGAGCCGTGCTGCAACCTGTGCCCGGCGGCCCATGACGCGAAGAACTACACCACGCGTTATCAGCAGAACTTCACCACCCTGGTACAGGCCCAGGGCGACTGGCTGTTCCGTACCCAGGAAGACCTGCGCACCGAGTTCAACACCACGCCGGCCGGCTACAAGCGCCTGCAACAGTTGCACGATGCGTTCAAGAGCAAAGGCGTTGAGCTGGTGATCGTCTACCAGCCGACCCGTGGCCTGGTGAACCGCAACAAGCTCAACCCGCAGGAAAAAGCCGCGTTCGATTACGAGAAAGCGCTGGGCAACTACAAGACCATGCTCAGCCGTTTCGCCAAGATGGGCTACGTGGTGCCGGACCTGTCGCCACTGACCAACGAATCGCTGCCGGACACCCTGCCCGCCCACGATTTCTACTTCCGTGGCGACCAACACTGGACACCTTACGGTGCCCAGCGCACGGCAAAAATCGTCGCCGAAAAGGTCAAGCAGATCCCGGCCTTCGCCGACATTCCCAAGCGTGAATTCGAGACCAAGCGCTCCGGACGCATGGGCAAGACCGGCACTCTGCACAACATGGCCGGGCAACTGTGCGGCACCAGCTACGCGATCCAGTACATGGACCAGTTCACCACCGAGCCGAAAGGCGAGGCTGGTGACGGCGACCTGTTCGGCGATTCCGGCAATCCGCAGATCACCCTGGTCGGTACATCGCACAGCGGCAAGAACTACAACTTTGCCGGTTTCCTCGAAGAAGCCATCGGCGCCGACATCCTCAACGTGGCCTTCCCCGGCGGCGGTTTCGAAGGTTCGATGCTGCAGTACCTGGGCAGCGAAGAATTCCAGAAGACCCCGCCGAAAATTCTCATCTGGGAATTCTCGCCGCTGTATCGCCTCGATCAGGAAACCATCTATCGCCAGATGATGGCGCTGCTCGATAACGGTTGCGAAGGCAAAGACGCGCAGATGTCCGCCAGTGCCACGCTGAAGCCGGGCAGCAAGCAAGAACTGCTGGTCAACAGCAAGAACCTGAACCTGCAGAACGCCAACCATCAGGTCGACATCCGCTTCGCCGACACCTCGGTGAAAACCCTGCAAGCCACCCTCTGGTACATGAACGGTCGCCACGAGGACATCAAGATCGAGAAACCGGAAACCTCCGACACCGACGGTCGTTTCGCCTTTGAGCTGCGCACGGACGAAGACTGGGCCTCGCAAAACCTGCTGGCGGTCGAAGTCCAGGGTCCTGAAGCCGGACCTGACGCCGCGCCACAAAAAGTCGAAGCGAAAATCTGCAAACGCAACGTATTCCCGGGCGCTGGTCAACAGACCGCGCAGCTCGGGCAATGAGGTCTGCTATGCGAAATCCGAAACTGAAAAACCTGTTGGCACCGACACTCCTGAGCCTGGCGATGTTCGCCGGGGCAACTCAGGCTGCCGCGCCATTGCGTCCACCGCAGGGCTACTTCGCCCCGGTGGATAAATTCAAGACCGGCGACAACAGCGATGGCTGCGACGCGATGCCGGCGCCATACACCGGTCCGCTGCAATTTCGCAGCAAATACGAAGGTTCGGACAAGGCCCGCGCGACGCTGAACGTGCAGTCGGAAAAAGCCTTTCGTGACACCACCAAAGACATCACCACGCTGGAACGCGGCACCGCCAAGCGCGTCATGCAGTTCATGCGCGACGGTCGCCCGGAGCAGCTCGAATGCACGCTCAACTGGCTGACCGCGTGGGCCAAGGCTGACGCGTTGATGTCCAAAGACTTCAACCACACCGGCAAGTCGATGCGCAAATGGGCGCTGGGCAGCATGGCCTCGTCGTACATTCGCCTGAAGTTCTCCGACTCGCATCCACTGGCCCAGCACCAGCAGGAAGCGCAGTTGATCGAAGCCTGGTTCAGCAAAATGGCTGATCAGGTGGTCAGCGACTGGGACAACCTGCCGCTGGAAAAAACCAACAACCACTCGTACTGGGCCGCCTGGTCGGTGATGGCGACCGCCGTCGCCACCAACCGCCGCGACCTGTTTGATTGGGCGGTGAAGGAATACAAGGTTGGCGTCAACCAGGTCGACGCCGACGGCTTCCTGCCTAACGAACTCAAGCGCCAGCAACGCGCCCTCGCCTATCACAACTACGCCCTGCCGCCGCTGGCGATGATCGCCAGTTTCGCCCAGGTCAACGGTGTCGATCTGCGTCAGGAAAACAATGGCGCACTGAAGCGTCTGGGTGATCGCGTGTTGGCCGGCGTCAAGGACCCTGATGAGTTCGAGGAAAAGAACGGCAAAAAGCAGGACATGACCGACCTGAAAGAGGACATGAAATTCGCCTGGCTCGAACCGTTCTGCACGCTCTACACCTGTGCGCCGGATGTGATCGAGAAGAAGCGCGACATGCAACCGTTCAAGACCTTCCGTCTTGGCGGCGACCTGACCAAGGTCTACGACCCGTCGCATGAAAAGGGCAACAAGGGTTCCTGAAAGGCGAAGAGCAAAAGCCCCTCACCCTAGCCCTCTCCCGGAGGGAGAGGGAACTGACCGAGGTGGTAGTGCGGACTGCGGCAAAAGAAATATCGAGTCGATCTCGGGCTTTGAAAAGCAGTGAGATCAGGCTGCAAGGCAATACCGGGTCGATCCCCATTTTTGAAAACCATGGAGATCAGGCTCCCTCTCCCTCCGGGAGAGGGCGGGGGGTGAGGGGCGCGGTCTGACGGCCAGCTCCGACCTCAAGCGAACACTGTGTCACCCCTCCACTATCACGGGGGGTTTGGGGGGGCTTTGGCCCTTGACTGTTGATTCAAACATGGAGAGATCGGGATGGTATTTTCATCCAACGTGTTCCTGTTTCTGTTCTTGCCGATCTTTCTCGGCTTGTACTACCTGAGCGGGCAACGCTATCGCAACCTGCTGCTGCTGATCGCCAGCTACGTGTTCTACGCCTGGTGGCGAGTGGACTTCCTCGCGCTGTTCGCAGCGGTCACGCTGTGGAACTACTGGATCGGCCTCAAGGTCGGTGCTGCCGGCGTGCGAACCAAACCGGCGCAGCGCTGGCTGCTGCTCGGCGTGGCCGTCGACCTGTGCATCCTCGGCTACTTCAAGTACGCCAACTTCGGTGTCGACAGCATCAACGAGATCATGACTTCGTTCGGTCTCGAGCCGTTCATCCTCACCCACGTGCTGCTGCCGATCGGTATTTCGTTCTACATCTTCGAATCGATCAGCTACATCATCGACGTGTACCGTGGCGACACTCCGGCCACGCGCAACCTGATCGACTTCGCAGCATTCGTGGCGATCTTCCCGCACCTGATTGCCGGCCCGGTCCTGCGTTTTCGCGACCTCGCCGATCAGTTCAACAACCGCACGCACACCCTCGACAAATTCTCCGAGGGCTGCACGCGGTTCATGCAGGGTTTCATCAAGAAGGTCTTCATCGCCGACACCCTCGCCGTGGTCGCCGACCATTGCTTCGCCCTGCAGAACCCGACCACGGGTGATGCCTGGCTCGGTGCGCTGGCGTACACCGCGCAGCTGTATTTCGACTTCTCCGGTTACAGCGACATGGCCATCGGTCTGGGCTTGATGATGGGTTTCCGCTTCATGGAAAACTTCAAACAGCCGTACATCAGCCAGTCGATCACCGAGTTCTGGCGCCGCTGGCACATCAGCCTGTCCACCTGGCTGCGTGACTACCTGTACATCACCCTCGGCGGTAACCGTAAAGGCACGCTGATGACCTATCGCAACCTGTTCCTGACCATGCTGCTCGGTGGTCTGTGGCACGGCGCGAACATCACTTACATCATCTGGGGCGCCTGGCACGGCATGTGGCTGGCGATCGAAAAAATGCTCGGCCTGAACACATCGCCGCGCAGCCTCAACCCGATCCGCTGGGCACTGACTTTCCTGCTGGTAGTCATGGGCTGGGTGATCTTCCGTGCCGAGAACCTGCACGTTGCCGGGCGCATGTACGGTGCAATGTTCAGCTTCGGCGACTGGTCGCTGTCGGAACTCAATCAGGCCAGCCTCACCGGTCTGCAAGTGGCAACCCTGGTGGTGGCTTACGTGACCCTGGCGTTCTTCGGCCTGCGTGATCTGTACACCAATCAGCCGCCAGCCAAGACCAAACCGGAAGTCAACGTCGAGGCCGATGGCCCTGCCACGGCGACGCCGGGAATGATCAAGGCAGCGCCTGGGGAAAATCCGGCGAGCATCCACGAACCTGGCTACACCGTCGGCGTCGAAGCCCAGGTGCAACCGGCTTACTGGACCGCTGACTGGTCGCGCTACGTGATGCGCGGGCTGATCCTGCTGCTGTTCATCGCCTCGATTCTCAAACTCTCGGCGCAAAGCTTCTCGCCGTTCCTTTACTTCCAGTTCTGAGGGATCTGACATGACCCGCTCATTACGCATCTTCTACATCGCCCTGTTCCTGGTGACGTTGTTGGTCCTCGGTCTTTGGTCGATTCGCAGCTTCTTCGGCTTCAGCACCAACGCCGACGCGACGGTGCTCAATGGCCGCTGGACCAAGGCGGTGGAAACCCACTACGACGATGAATTCCCGATCAAGCGTCTGGGCACCAACCTCTGGGCCGCGCTGGATTTCAAACTGTTCAACGAAGGTCGTCCGGGCGTTGTGCTCGGCCGCGACCAGTGGTTGTACAGCGATGAAGAATTCAACCCGATCGTCAACGAACAGCAGAACCTGCAAGGCAACTACGCGCTGGTCGAAGGCGTGCGCCAGACCCTGAAAGAGAAAGGCGTGAAACTGGTGATGGCGATCGTCCCGGCCAAGGTGCGTCTGTATCCGGAGCATCTGGATGAAGTGAAGCCTTCGAGCATTCACCAGAACCTGTATCAGGATTTCCACGCCCGTGTCGCGGCCGACAAGATCCTCGCCCCTGACCTGCTCGGCCCGCTGCAACAGGCCAAGCAGAACGGTCAGCAAGTGTTCCTGCGCACCGACACCCACTGGACGCCGGAAGGCGCCGAGATCGCCGCCAACACGCTGGCGAAAACCATTGCCGAGAAATTCCCGCTGAGCGGCGAGCCACAGCGCTTCGTTACCACGCCAGCAGAGAAGGTCACGCACAAGGGCGATCTGCGTCTGTTCCTGCCGCTCGATCCGCTGTTCGAAAACATGATGCCGGCGCCTGAGCCACTGCTTAAACGCAACACCGTTGCCGCCGAGCAGCCTGCCGGTGACGACGCCCTGTTCGCCAACAGCGAAGTACCGGTCGCGCTGATCGGCACCAGCTACAGCGCCAACCCCAACTGGAACTTCGTCGGTGCGCTCAAACAAGCGCTGCACAGCGACGTCGTCAACTACGCCGAAGACGGCCATGGCCCGATTCTGCCGATGCTCAGCTACCTGAAAAGCGATGACTTCAAGAACAGCCCGCCACAAGTGCTGATCTGGGAGTTTCCTGAACGATATCTGCCTGTGAACAACGAAATCGGCGACGCCGACCCGCAGTGGGTCGCAGAGCTCAAACAAGCCGGCGCCCGCCAACAAAACGTAGCCATCAACACTAAATCCGAGACGCCCGATCGGGCGCAAAACTGAAAGAGAGGTACACCATGACTTTCACTACTACTCCTCGTCGTCTCGCTAAAAGCTTCGCACTGGTTGCTGGCCTCAGCGTACTTTCCGTCCCAGCCTTCGCCGGTGGCGACGCCGCGCTGTACGGCCCGACCGCTCCGAAAGGCTCGACCTTCGTGCGTGTCTACAACGCCAGCAACGCTGAAGTCAGCGCCACTGTCGGCAGCACCAACCTGAGCGACATCGCGCCACTGGCCAGCAGCGACTTCAGCTTCATGCCGGGCGGCGATTACAGCGCCAAGGTTGGTAGCCAGACCCTGCCGGTCAAACTCGCTGGTGACCACTACTACACCCTGGTCAACAACGCTTCCGGCGCGCCACAACTGATCGAAGAGCCGCCGTTCAAGAACAAGCAGAAATCCCTGGTTCGTGTACAGAACCTCAGCGACAAACCGCTGACCCTGAAGACCGCCGACGGCAAGACCGAAGTGGTGCCGAACGTGGCAGCCAAGGGCCGTGGCGAACGTGAAATCAACCCGGTGAAAGTCAGCCTGGCGCTGTACGAAGGCGACAAGAAAGTCGGCGACGTGAAACCGGTCGCTCTGGAGCGTGGTGAGGCAGCCGTGCTGTACGTCACCGGCAACGGCAGCAACCTGTCGCCAGTCTGGGTGAAACGCCCGGTGTCGACTCGCTAATCCTTTTGTGAACTGACGCAGTACCCCTTGTGGGAGCGAGCCTGCTCGCGAATACGGTCTGACATGCAACATCAATGTCGACTGAGCCATCGCCATCGCGAGCAGGCTCGCTCCCACAGGGCTCTAACCAAATTGATTTTATGGAGTAAACATTATGATTCCGGTGATCTTGTCAGGTGGTAGCGGTTCGCGTCTGTGGCCTCTTTCGCGCAAGCAATTCCCCAAGCAATTCCTCGCTCTGACCGGCGAACACACACTGTTCCAGCAAACCCTCGAGCGCCTGGTGTTCGAAGGCATGGACACGCCGATCGTGGTCTGCAACAAGGAACACCGTTTCATCGTCAACGAGCAACTGGCCGCACGCAATCTGGAATGCCAGCGCATCCTGATGGAACCGTTCGGCCGCAACACGTCGCCGGCCGTGGCCCTGACCGCGATGATGCTGGTCAATGAAGGCCGCGACGAACTGATGCTGGTGCTGCCGGCCGACCACGTGCTGGAAGACCAGAAAGCCCTGCAACGTGCGCTGGCCCTGGCGACTGTCGCAGCCGAGAACGGCGAGATGGTCCTGTTCGGCGTACCGGCGACCAAACCGGAAACCGGCTACGGCTACATCAAATCCACCGCTGATTCGCTGCTGCCCGAAGGCGTCAGCCGCGTCTCGCACTTCGTCGAAAAACCGGACGTCAAGCGCGCCACCGAGTACGTCGAATCCGGCGGTTACTACTGGAACAGCGGCATGTTCCTGTTCCGCGCCAGCCGCTTCCTCGAAGAACTGAAAAAGCACGATCCGGACATCTACGACAACTGCCTGCTGACCCTTGAGCGCAGCCAGCAGGACGCTGACACCATCACCTTCGACGAAGCCACCTTCGCCTGCTGCCCGGACAACTCCATCGACTACTCGGTGATGGAAAAAACCCAGCGCGCCTGCGTGGTGCCGCTGACCGCCGGCTGGAGCGATGTCGGCTGCTGGTCGTCGCTGTGGGAAGTCAACGAGAAAGACGCCAACGGCAACGTCAGCAAAGGCGACGTGGTCATCCAGGACAGCAAGAACTGCATGATCCACGGCAACGGCAAACTTGTCTCGGTGATCGGTCTGGAGAACATCGTCGTGGTCGAAACCAAGGACGCGATGATGATTGCCCACAAGGACAAGGTCCAGGGCGTCAAGCAGATGGTCAACACCCTCAACGCCCAGGGCCGCAGCGAAACCCAGAACCACTGCGAAGTCTATCGTCCGTGGGGCTCGTACGACTCGGTGGACATGGGCGGGCGTTTCCAGGTCAAGCACATCTCGGTCAAGCCGGGCGCGTGCCTGTCGCTGCAGATGCACCACCACCGCGCCGAACACTGGATCGTGGTCAGCGGCACCGCCGAAGTAACCTGCGACGAGAACGTGTTCCTGCTCACCGAAAACCAGTCGACCTACATCCCGATTGCCTCGGTGCATCGCCTGCGCAACCCGGGCAAGATCCCGCTGGAAATCATCGAAGTGCAGTCGGGTTCGTACTTGGGTGAAGACGATATCGAGCGTTTCGAAGATATCTACGGCCGCTCCACCCCGATCGAACGCGGCGTGTCGGTGAAGACCATCGCGCAGTAATCGATCACTAAAACGAGAAGCCCTCGTCCAGCCCGTTGCGTTCCCTATCCGCAGCGGGCTGGGCGGGGGCTTTTTTGTCTAGCCGAAGACTGAATTGCGGCGTCTCGCCAGCGGTGAATCTTCATCGACCGACTCGCCTTCCGTCCCCTGCGCCAGCCCCGCGGGACCCTGTGTAAACGCGGCTGCAAACAGTTGCTGGGCCAACGGTGTCGGTGTTGATTCCGGTTCTGCAAACAACGGCTGCCGCCGGGTCGATCGATTGAAGGACTGCAAGTCGACCGCCGGACTGTTCGAGGAGATGGCAAGAGGCACGGCAACGGGTGTGCTGAGCAGTTTGTACTGGATCCGCGTCTGAGCCTCGGAAACCTGCATGGCATTGCCCATTGCCACACTCAGTGAGCCCACCAACTGAACTGCGGGGTTAGCGGCGTGCATCAGCAGATTTCCGCCGATCTGGAAGCCTTTGGCCACGGCACCGCGCCTGGCTGCAAGCACTTGCGGTTCTTCGACAGGGCTGTTGAACGCAACGGACATGGGTCCCATGATCCGGCTGGTGGTCTCCTCCCCCAACACCCGATTCATTGTCGAAGAAACGAATTCACCGGAGTGGTACAGCACGGCCCCCGAAGGTGGCGCGGTGTGCGTCCGCGCGGCGGCAATGACATGTGCCTGATGTGTGTTGAGCACGGAGTTGTCCCGGGCTCCCAGCTCTGCCAGCGCTACCGGTATTTCGCGGCGATAGGCCTGGACGTCGGGATTGGGGTCATTCTCGAAGTAACGGCGCACTGGCTGCATGCCGGCGGCTTGCACGGGATTGACCAGTTTCTGGTCGGCAAGATCGTGGTACACCCGATCGGGTGCATGCTTGTCGGGCTTGCGCCCGTCGCTGTCTCTGTAAGTGACTGGGTTATTGCGCATCGCGCGATAGCGATTATGACCGTCGATCGCCCCGCCAGGATCGGTATTCAACCAGCGTTGCAGCCACGGCACGTAATAGCGAAACCCAAAGTAATAAAGCCCCGTGGCATCACGTTCCTTCCCTGAATAGCGCGCGGTCTTGTAGCTGACGTCGGGCTCCTTGGCCCACGCCGTCGCGCCAAACGGATAAAAATGCTCGCGGCTGATCAGCCGCGCATCGGCGTCCAGCTCAACACTGATCGAACCCAGGTGATCTTTGAAATTGTATCGGTAGAGATTATTCAGGCCGGTCGGCGGTGGGCTTTGCCAATGCAGGACGCGTACGGTGTTGAGTCCGGTCTGCACGGTGAGCACTTGCAGGCTTTCTCCGGTGCCAGTGTCTGTGCGTAACTCCAGCGCTGGCAGATACCGCACCTGTGCAAGAAGACTGCGCGCAGCCGTGCGTGACGAACGCGTTTTCAATACCCGCTGACCGGCGCCGTCGTAGAGATAGTTTTCACAATCATCGGCGCCTGATACGCGCAGCACGAGCACCACCGAGTTCAGCTGGTTCCGCAGATTCCACTGCAACCGGCGTCCTTGATCCAGCAACAGCAAATTGCCTCGCGCATCGAACGCCTCAGCGATCTGGGACTCAGATGGCGGCTTACCGTCATGCCACGGCAAGCAACGATTGCTGTAGCGCGCGGCCTGCAATTGATGACCTGGACTCTGTGGGCCAACGTGACTCAGCTCGAGCAAATTGCCGGCGGCGTCATAACGATAACTCTGGCTGTAGTTGGCGACAGCGGTCGGCCCGCCACCGGCAGCGCCGGCCTCCCAGCCAGTGGCGTGAGTCAACTGGCAAAGGCTGTCATAGCGGTAGCGACTGACCGGCTCGATGCGCTGGTTGGCGAACCAGCGTACCGGCAATGCCTGGTCTTCGATGCTCAGCACATTGCCCATCGGGTCATAGGCATACAACAGGTCCTGCCAAACGTTGCCCTCTTGATCCTGAGCATGACGCATGAGCAGACGGCCGTCTTCACGGCGGTAGCTCAGCGTGGTCAGAACGCCGTTACCTGCCAGCTCCTGGGTCACCTGACCTTCGGCGTTGTACCGAATATCACTGACCACAGGATGGTCTGAAGTCTGATACCTGAGCCGTAGATCAACCTCGCGTAATCGTCCGTCGTGAGTCAGCGCGAATACCTGCCGATGACCAGCGGCATCCACCTGTTCCAGCACGGAGCCCTGCGGTGAAAAGCGCCATTGCGTGGTTGCCCCTTCGGACTCCAGCGGTACCTTGCGCTCAACGTCAGCATCTGGCCAATCCGGCACAACCGACTCGAGCACGAAGTGTCGGGTGTTTTCACAACACTGGCCGGTGATTGCGAATTGCTCGAACAGGACGCTACCGGCCGGATCGTCATGCCGGATCAACTGACCGAGCTGATTGCGCAGCGCCTCGCCAAAGCCGGGCCGGCCATAGGCAAAACGCTCGGCGCAGCGGCGAGGTACGCCTGTGCCTTCTTCGAACACCGCGACAGGGCGCAGCAAGTCATCGTATGCAATCTCGCGGCATGTGCCACGGCTGTCCCAGTTGAACAGCGTCTGGCCGGCCAATCCCGGCAACCGGACTTGGACTCCCGCATCGCTACTGTCCGAGCGCAGCGCGATATCGTTCAAGGCATGGGTGGTGGTGAGGCTGGCGGGCGCTTGCGGATCGATCACCTGCAACGCCCACAATCGCGCATCCCATTGTTTGACTACACGCCCGGCGACGTCCCGCAACGTCCGCTCGATTCGGGGCTCACTTGCCAGCGCCGCATCGGCGCGCCAGTAGTTGACGTTGAGGATCGCCAAACCACGCGGATCGTTCACGGCAAGCGTTGGCGTATTGCGGTGGATGCCCATAGTGCGTCAACGTCCCAGTGTGCCCTTCGCGCATGAGAGCAAGCCCGGACGTGGATGCCTACTGTCAGAAATTACAGTCCCGACCAACGGCAGGCTTGTTGCCGCTCCGAATATCCATTGTGCGACGCCTTCGGTAGGATGAAGCTCACTCACTCACGGAGCGTTCCCGCATGTTCATCGGCATCCTGCTGGTCATCACCTGGCTGATCCTGCTGCTGCGCTATCCGGCCAAGGCCTTGCCGGTGTCGGTGGCCGCTGCCATCGGCCTGGGCTTCGTAGCCATGTGGGTGGTGTGGCTGGACAACCGCGAGATCAAACAACTGGCGCGCCTGGAACTGCGCATTGCCTATGCTCCCGAACAATGTCCGGCCGACCGTCCACTGCAATTGAAAATGAACAACGGTAACGATGTGCCGCTGACCGAACTGCGTTGGCGCGTCGCCGCGTACGCGCCGGGCGATACGGTCAATCTGGCCGACAATCAATACACCGCCCCACGCTATCGCGGCCCCGGCGAACTGCAGGCCGGCGCCACCTGGGAAGATTGCTTGCCCTTGCCGCCACTGCGTCCCGGCTATCGCCCGCAAACCCTGGAGTTTCGCGCCGAGCATTTGCAGGGTAGTTTTGCCGACTGATCCCCTCCCCCGACTTTTTTGCACAAGGAATGCGCCATGCCCGTTGCGTTGATTACCGGTTGTTCCAGCGGCATCGGCCGCGCCCTCGCCGACGCGTTCAAAGCCGCCGGCTACGAAGTCTGGGCCAGTGCGCGCAAGACTGAAGACGTCGCTGCGCTCAGCGCCGCCGGTTTCACCGCGATTCAGCTGGACGTCAACGATGGCGCCGCGCTGGAACAACTCGCCGAGCGTCTGAACCAGCAACATGGCGGCCTTGATGTACTGATCAACAACGCCGGTTACGGCGCGATGGGGCCGCTGCTCGACGGCGGCGTGCAGGCGATGCAGCGCCAGTTCGAGACCAACGTGTTTTCGATTGTCGGCGTCACCCGCGCGTTGTTTCCGCTGCTGCGTCGGGCCAGGGGGCTGGTGGTGAATATCGGCAGCGTGTCAGGTGTGCTGGTCACGCCATTTGCCGGCGCCTACTGCGCTTCGAAAGCGGCGGTGCATGCATTGAGCGATGCCTTGCGCATGGAACTGGCACCGTTCGGTATCCGCGTAATGGAAGTTCAGCCAGGCGCAATTGAATCGAGTTTTGCGAAGAATGCCGGACAGGAAGCCGAGCAATTGATCAACGAGCAATCGCCGTGGTTTCCATTGCGTGAAGGCATTCGGGCACGGGCCAAGGCATCGCAGGACAAACCCACTCCGGCCAGTGAGTTTGCTGCCGAGCTGTTGAAAGCGGTGCGGCAGAGCAAGCCGCCACGGCTGGTTCGCATCGGCAACGGCAGTCGGGCGTTGCCGTTGCTGGCGGCGTTGTTGCCGAAGGGTTTGCTGGAATCGACGTTGATGAAGCGCTTCGGATTGCGCGCAAAGCTCTGATACCCAGTTGTTGCGACGAGCGGTATCCCGACCTGTCAGAGTTGACAGTAGGCGCCCTCTAAAGGAAGGCCTATCGTGAGTTCAAGCCAGGTGAACGGTGTTGAGGCTGTGTTAAAGCCCGGCGAGTAATCCGACCTCACGACAACCGCGCAGGGACGTATATGACAACCGCTAAGAAGGCCACGAACATCAGGGCAACAATCGACGCTACATGGGGAAGCGGTGAAGGCAAACTTCAACTTGACGATATATTTCAGGACGACCCGGCGAAGTCCCGGCCCCTCACCGGATCGACGCTGCTGCGCGATAAATCGTTGCTGGTTACCAGTACCTTCGACAATAGCTCCTTCTTCATTTCCAAGCTGAACCACTTGGGTGCCGTAGACCTGGCGTTTGGGGTCGAAGGGCGTGTCATGGGTTCGTTCCTGGCCAATGAGCAGGCCTCTGGCGGGCCTATTGCAGAAGGTGCCGATGGGCGGCTGTTCATGGCGGGCAGCACAACCAATGGGAAGTCGAGCGAGGTTAGCCCCGCGATTCTCTGCCTCGACAGCAAAGGCAATCGAGTGAGCAGCTTTGGCGACAATGGCCAAGTCATCATCGATCCCCCAAACACACAACGGCTTACGAAAAAAGGCCCGGCATTCGTGTTCGCGTTACCCGATGGCAGCATTATTGTCGGCGTTGATTACCACACGCCTGACGTGCTCAGGGCGCACCTGTACAAATTCGATGCGCAGGGAGCACCCGTAAAGGCATTCGGTACAGATGGCCGAGTTGAAATAAAGCACGGGCTGCGCCATGCATCGACCTCACTCAGCGACGGTTGCGTGCTCGACAATGGACTGTTGTTATTTGCAGGCTACGAAAAATACGAGCCCGACGTGAACACGGACGGACTCGTCGTGATGTTGAATTCAGACAGTGGCGCGCCCCATGAGAATTTCGGTCACCCGGAAAGACCCGGGATTCTGGTAGTCCGGTACAACTCCAGGGGTGCCGAACTCAATACTGTGAGACAGCGAGCCCCCAATAGGTTCACGGCATCCGGCTACACCAACATGGGCAACGCCTTGAGTGAGCGATACGGCATGTTGATCGCCTTCGATGAAGAAGGTAAGCCCGATTTCGACGTTTTCGGCAGTCCGAATATCATGCCGCTTCCAGCAGATCTCGGCAGCGACAGGCGAGTCAACTGGGCGGACCATGTTCCTTTCGCTGATAACATCGTAGTTTCTGGTGGAGACGAGAAGGGCAATTATATTGCCTGTGTTAAAGCACGCAGCGGTGGCTACAACTCCGATTTTTCAGACGCGGGTGGCGTCATCCCTCGCGAGGAGACCACCGACTCTCTCTCCAGGCTTCATTATCAGCAGGACCCTGGAAAATTAATTGTTGCCCTCAACATCAATCCAGAAAATCCTCTGGGTTGTCTGTATCGCTACAACATTTCCCAGTAGCTGGAAGCATCACCGCGTCGCCCGGTTCAGGGGCGACTCGGTCGATCAATTATCTGCCAGGTCCTGCTTCACCACTACCGTGCAAGTAATTCCCGCCGCCAGCAACACCCCCGCCGGCACCTCATCAATGTGAATCCTTACCGGCACCCGCTGAGCCAGGCGCACCCAGTTGAACGTCGGGTTCACATCGGCGATCAGCTCGCGGCTTTCCGGGTTGTCGCGGTCGTAGATGCCGCGGGAAATGCTTTCGACATGGCCCTTGAGCACCTCGCCGCTCATCAACTGCATATCGGCTTTGTCACCCACTTTGACGTGCGGCAGTTTGGTCTCTTCGAAAAATCCGTAAACCCAGAACGAGTTCATGTCGACCACGGCCATTTTGGCCTCGCCGATGCGCGCGTAGTCGCCGCGATGCACATTGAGGTTGGTCACGTAACCGTCGACCGCCGCGCGCACTTCGGTGCGTTTCAGGTTGAGTTCGGCGGCTTCCAATTGCGCCTGGGCGTGTTGGTAATCGGCCAGCGCAGCGTCGGCGATGTTGCTGGCGTCGTCGCGGTTCTCTTTGGAGATCACCAGATTGTCGAGGTCGGCGCGGCGGTGGGCGTTGACCTTGCGCATTTCCCAGGTCGACTTGCGCGAGGCGACCAACGACTGCGCCTGCTTGACCGCAATGCGATAGTGCTCGGGGTCGATGCGCATCAGCAGATCGCCCTTCTTCACCAACTGGTTGTCACGCACCGGCACTTCGACCACTTCGCCGGTGACGTCGGCGGCGACGTTGATGATGTCGGCACGCACGCGACCATCGCGGGTCCACGGCGTGTTCATGTAGTGCTCCCACAACGTGCGGCCGATCCACAGCGCCAGGGCCAACACCAGCAGGGTCGCGAGCAGGCTGAAAAACTTTTTCATCAAGATGTTCTCAACGGTAAACAGTCAGCGCCATGGCGCCGAACAGACAGGTAAACAGGCTTAGACGCAGCAGCGCCGGGTGCCAGAAAAAACGGTACAGGTCGAACCCCGAGAGGAAGCGGTCAACTGCCCAGGCCAGTCCCGCAGCGATGAAAAACATCAGGGTCATGGTCGGCATGTACACGCCGTGGAAGGCGATTTCACGAGGCATGGGCAAGTCCTTCGGGCCTGGCAGAAGCGAATTCGGCGAGGGGTGATTGCGGGTCGAGCAGCGAGGTGCGGATGAAGTGCAGGTAGCTTTTCACCCGGCGCAACGCCGAGGTATCGAAGTGCGGCGCGAACGGCTCGTCGGTGGCGGCGACGCGGCTGATCGCGTGATCGACCGCCACCAGTGCGCGTTCGAGATTGCTCGCGTTCGCCTGCAAAAACAGGCGCACCAACGCGCGCCCCATCACGCGGATTGCCTGGCGCCACGGCTGCGATTCGGCATACGCCGGGTGCACCGGCAGGATCGCCTGTTCCTTGCGCAATTCGATGATCGCGTGGCCGACTTCGAGCACCACGAACATCCAGCGCAGCAGACTCTTCTGCACTTTCGGTTGCCCTGCCGCGAGGCCATAGGCCTGATGCAGCAGATCGCGGGTGCGGCTCTCGAAACGCGAGGCCAGACCCTTGAGTTTGCCGCTGATCGCGTAGACCACTTGGCCACGCAAGTCCTGCTCCAGGCGCTGCCACAGCCAGCGACTGTTCGGCGGCAGAATGATCGCCCCCGCTGCGGCACAGACGAGCATGCCCATGACCATGGCGATGTAGTCGTTGATGAAGGTGTAGGGGTTGTAAATCGTGAGATTGTCCGGCACTGAACCGGTGCTGAAAAAGATCAACAACCCGAGGCCGACACCGGCGTATTGCGGTCGTGAAGCGAGGAACGAACCGAGCACGATCACCGGCGCGAGCATCACGCAGAGCAAGGGGAAACCGTCGATCAGCGGGAAGATGAAAAACATCTCGACGAAGCCGATCAGTGCACCGAGAAACGTGCCGCAGGCCATTTGAAAGGCCATGCGTTTGGGGTTCGGTGTGGCGGCGGAAAGGCCGACGGTGGCGGCGGCGATCAGGGTCATGGTCGCCCCGCTCGGCCACGCGGTGGCGACCCAATAACTGCCCAACACAATCAGGATGAACGAGGCACGAATCCCCGACGCGGCCGCCGCCCACCAGTTGGTTTGCGGAGTGAACGGCTCGTCCCAGCGCTCGCGTTCGTGGCGGTGCTCGGCCAGGGACGCGTGGGTCTGTGCATAGCTGTGCAGGTCATCGACGAAGCGGTAGAGCAATTCGTAGGCGGTGTGGAAATCCAGTTGTTCGGCTTCGCTCGGAGCAGTGTCCTGAAAGATCCCGCGCAGGGTTCGGACCCGTGCCGGCAGACCTTCCTTGTAGCTGGCCAACGCGGTCGCCAAACGTGCCGCATCGGGGCTGGTCAGCGCGCGACCGCTGAAGCCGTCGAGCACTTCGGCGAGGTCCTGCAAGCCCGGTTTGATCGCTGCCACGACATGCTCTTCGCCATTGCCGCGCAGGCGTTCAAGCAACTGATGCAAGGCGTTGAAGCGCGTGGTGATGCCCATGAACTCACTGTTCAAACGACTTAGCCGGCCGTTGCGCCGGCGCATGTGCGGGTCTTCGAACACGGTCACGCTGCGCAAGCCTTCCAGGCCCACGGCTTCGGCAATGAAGCGCACGTTGCTGGCTTCGAACGCCTCGGCTTTGCTGCGCCCGCGCAGGCCGTCAGTGACGAACAGGGCGAACACGCCGAAGCGCTGATACAAGGCGTTGCGCATCGCCGCACTGGCGGTCTGCGGCAGAATCGCCGCGCTGATCAGCGTCGAACAGAGAATCCCCAGCGAGATTTCCAGCACCCGCCATACCGCCGCCATAAAGGCGCCGTCCGGGTGCGCCAGCGCCGGCAGACCGACCATCGCTGCGGTGTAACCGGCGAGAACAAAACCATACGCGCGAAAATTGCGGCAACGTGCGGCACCGGCTGAGCAGATGCCGACCCAGATCGCCAGCGAGCCGAGAAACAGCTCCGTGTTCTGCGCGAACAAAGCGATCAGCGTGACCATCATCGCCGACCCGGCCAGCGTGCCGAGCAAGCGATAGAAACTCTTGGCGAACACCTGACCGCTCTGCGGCTGCATGACGATGAACACCGTGATCATCGCCGTACGCGGTTGCGGTAGTTCCAGCCGCATCGCCAGCCACAGGGTGAGAAACGCGGCGAGCAACACCTTGAAGATATACACCCAGGTCACGCCATCGCTGCGTGCCCAGTCGAAAAAACCGCGACGCCATTCCAGGGAGTGGAGCCAGCGCAGGGGGGCGGGCAAGGAGGTCATTGAAAATACTCAGGCATGCAATGCGGACTCGAAACCTGTAGGAGCGAGCCTGCTCGCGAAAGCGGCGTGTCAGGCAACATGTTCATTGACTGATACGCCCTCTTCGCGAGCAGGCTCGCTCCCACAATGGATGCTGTGTTCAACGCAGCAGCGCCGGGGTCTTCGGGGCTTGGGTCTGCTCGGCTGTCGGCACGTCATCACCGGCACCGAGGCCGCCCCCCAAGGCAGTCACCAGCTCGGCATGCGCACTCAACCGCGCCGCCTGCACCTGCTGCTGCACTTGCTGCTGTTTGAACAGCAATGTCTGCGCATTCAGCACATTGAGGTAATCGGTGAGGCCACGTTGATAGGCGATCATCGCGATGTCGTAAGTCTTCTGCGCGGCAGCCACGGATTCGGCGGCGAAGTCCTGCTGCTTGTCCATCGATTCGCGACGGATCAACTGATCGGAAATGTTCTTCAGCGCGTTGATCAGGGTCTGGTTGTAGTGCGCCACGGAGATGTCATAACCGGCCGCCGCTTCGCCCAATTCGCCACGCAGTCGACCGCCGTCGAAGATCGGCAACGAGATCGCCGGGCCGACGTTGTAGTTGAGTTTCTTGCCGCTCAGAAACTCCAGCGCGCCGCCGCCAGTGGCCATGTAGCCGAGGCTGCCGACCAGATCGACGTTGGGGTAGAAACCGCCGTGGGCGACATCGATGCCGCGCGCCTGCGCCGCCACTTGCCAACGACTGGCGACCACGTCCGGACGCTGGCCGAGCAGTTCGGCAGGCAATGCCGAGGGCAACTTCAACGGCGCCGCGAGGGACAGCGTCGGCCGTTGCAGTTGCGCCGCCGCGCCCGGCCCTTTGCCGGCCAGCGCAGCAATCTGGTTGCGGCTCAGGGCAATTTCCTCGTCCAGCGCATCGAGTTGGCGATGGGTTTCCGGCAACGGCGTTTCGGCTTGGCTGACTTCGAAATGCGTGCCGATGCCACCGCTCAAACGCTTCTGCGCCAGATCGAGAATCTGCTGTTGCTGTTTGAGCATTGCGGCAACGATGTCGCGCTGGGCGTAATGCAGCGACAGCTCGATGTAGGCGCGGACGATGTTGTTCTGCAGTTCCAGTTGCGCCAGGCGCGCCTCGGCCACACTCACATGGGCCAGATCCACCGCGCGTTCACTGGCATTGCGCTCGCGGCCCCAGAGGTCGAGGGCATAACTGAAGCCGAGCGCGGCGTTGTTGTCCCATGTGGTGGTGTTGGCCAGATCGCCGGGGCCGTAGAACTGATCGGTCGGCCAGTTGTGGCGCTTGAGGGTCGATTCGCCATTGATCTGCAACGCCTCAGCCGCTTCGGCAACACCGGCCATGGCCTTGGCCTGACGCACCCGCGCGGCGGCCATGGCCATGCTCGGGCTGCCTTGCACGGCGAGGTCGATCCAGCGATCAAGTTGCGCGTCACCAAACGCCTGCCACCATTGGGCGCTGGGCCAGTGTGCGTCTTTGGCGGCCTCGGCAATGGCAGCGTCGGTGGCCAGTGAATCGGCCGCGAGTGCCTCGCCGTGAGGGGCAATGCCTTGGGTAGAGATGCAGCCGCCGAGAGCCAGGGTTAAAGCCAGAACACTGAGCGGCAAAAGCGCTCTGTTGATGCGACGCGGCACAGCTGCGAATTCCTGAGAGAGGGATAGATCGAGGACCGTGCAGGAGCTGCCGCAGGCTGCGATTTTTGATCTTGCTTCCCTTAAAACAAAATCAAAAGACCGCAGCCTTCGGCAGCGCCGGCACAGGATCGGCGCAATTCTATGGAGCTACCTCTGCGGCGATAAGCTGGGATTTCTGTGAATCTTTGTTACGGTTAACGAGATAATCCCTTGGTCGGGGGTCTCAGCCCCTGAAACTTCGTGTCACAATTTGCCATCTCCCTTGAGAGCACCCCATGGACACTTTGCAAAACATGCGCGCCTTCAGTTGTGTTGCCGAAGCGGGCAGCTTCACCGCCGCCGCCGTGCAACTGGACACCACCACCGCCAACGTCTCGCGCGCGGTCTCCAACCTCGAGGCCCACCTGCAAACCCGCCTGCTCAATCGCACGACCCGGCGCATCGCCCTGACCGAAGCCGGCAAACGCTACCTGCTGCGCTGCGAACAGATCCTCGCCTACGTCGAAGAAGCCGAAGCGGAAGCCAGCGACGCCCACGCACGCCCCGCCGGCCAACTGAAAGTGCACACCATGACCGGCATCGGTCAGCACTTCGTCATCGACGCCATCGCCCGCTACCGCAAGACCCACCCCGACGTGACCTTCGACCTGACCCTGGCCAACCGCGTGCCGGACCTGCTCGACGAGGGCTACGACGTGTCCATCGTGCTGGCCAGCGAACTGCCCGATTCCGGCTTCGTCTCGCAACGCCTGGGCATCACCTACAGCATCGTCTGCGCCTCGCCGGCCTACGTAAAAGCCAACGGCGCCGCACAGAAACCCAGCGACCTTCTCAACCACGCCTGCCTGCGCCTGGTCAGCCCGGTGATCCCGCTGGAGAAATGGGCATTCGATGGCCCGGACGGCCAGGAAACGGTCACCATCAACAGCTCGCCATTCCTGGTGAACTCCGCCGACGCCATGAAAACCGCGATCACCAGCGGCATGGGCGTCGGCGTGCTACCGGTCTACGCCGCCATCGAAGGCCTGCGCAACGGCACTCTGGTGCGCGTGATGCCCAACTACCGCTCGCAGGAACTCAACCTCTACGCGATCTACCCGTCGCGGCAGTACCTGGATGCCAAGATCAAAACCTGGGTGGAATATTTGCGCGGATCGTTGCCGGAGATATTGGCGGCGCATCAGGCGGAACTGGTTGCGTATGAGTTGAGCGGGAGTCTGGCTGGCGCGCGCGTCGCCACCTGACTTTAAACACCGCTGACTTCGTGTAGGAGCTGACGAGTGCAACGAGGCTGCGATCTTTTGATTTTGCTGTTTAAAAAATCAAAAGATCGCAGCCTACGGCAGCTCCTACATCGCGGTGTTTACGGGGAAGTTTCCGACAGGTTTTGCAGGTTGTCCGTCGGAAGTGCGCTGGCTAGGATCTAGTGGTTGCTGACGAATCAGCGACCGGGCTTGGTCGTCCGGGTTTAGAATGGCGCACATTTTCAAGCATGCTTAATGGCGAGCTGTGCGTGGGAGGGCCTCGGCCCTGCCGGGTTTCCATTCCCTGGTCGACCAACCCGCGTACGGTTCGCCACCCGATTGCTTGGTCGCAGTCAGTGGCGAACTCCACTTCCCGAATGGAGTTTCACCATGTTCAAACCCACACCCAATCCCCCCGAATCCGCAAGCACCTCACCCTACCAATCCCCCGACTCAACGAAACTCCACGACGCCGCCGAGCGTGCGCTGGATCACTACCTCAAACCGGCCACCACCGCGCAGCAAAGCCACAAACCCAGCACCATGTTCCAGATCGCCCCGGACCAGGACAACGAAAGCCTGCTGGCCCACGCCTGCGAATCCCTCGCCTCGGCGAGCATCATGAGCAGCGACATCGCCGCCCACGTCGACAGCCCACAGCGGCACACCATACTGGCCATCCAGCAGGTGATCATGCTGGCGGAACTGGCGGTGAACCGCGTGCTGGATAATTACGAAATCCACCAGGCCCCGTCACGCAGCTGATCTTCCCGGAGCGAGCCCCACCGCGAGGGCTTCGGCACATTCAACATTCAACATTCAAGGTGTCAGACAAACCGCTTTCGCGAGCAGGCTCGCTCCCACAGTTTGAATCGAGTACATCAGCGAGAAACAGGTCGGCTGTCAGGCCGCCTCCGCTGGCAAGCCAGCTCCCACAGGGACGGGGTGAATCTGGCAGAGAGAGGTTGGCAGTGGAGACGCTTTCGCGAGCAGGCTCGCTCCCAGAGTTTGAATCGAGTACATCAGCGAGAAACAGGCCAGCTGTCAGGCCGCCTTCGCTGGCAAGCCAGCTCCCACAGGGACGGGGTGAATCTGGCAGAGATGGGTTGGCAGTGGAGACGCTTTCGCGAGCAGGCTCGCTCCCACAGTTTGAATCGAGTACATCAGCGAGAAA
>NZ_RCNZ01000099.1:0-40654 GCF_004307525.1 Pseudomonas sp. Sample_21
CGACCGCACCACAATAGAACCCGCCCCCAAGGCGCACAAGCCGGCGGATTCTGGCTTGGCTGTAGGCAACGGCGCAAGGATTTGTAGCCTTGGGACCGTGTCAGCAGGTGTCTTTTAAACAGCTTCGTTTAAATCGAAGAATTGCGCCGAACCTGATGGCCTCTTCGCGAGCAGGCTCGCTCCCACATTGCAATTCATTGCGCCGCAGTCCACCGCACCAGCCCAAAACCCAACCTTATGGCTGATACGGAATCACCTTGTCCCGGTCCATTTCCACCAACAACTGGTCGAGCATCTGCCGTTTGTTCTCGACCCCGGGAATCGGCACATACCACGTCATCACGCTCCAGCCTTCGCGGGAGTAGTTGTAGGTTTTGAGCAGTTGGCCATCCTTGAAGACCGAGCCGCGCAGGTTGTCCTGGTAGTGGTAGGGCATCGGGAAGGTGAACAGGGTGAAGACGTTGACCAGCGCCAGCCAGTTGACCTTGCCGTCGCTGGGTTCGGTGATCAACAGGCTGTAGCCGTTGCGGGTGTAACCGCCGTCGAGCATCGAGAACGCGCCGGTCTTTTTCAGGACGCTGACGGTTTCGCGCTGATGCTGCTCGTCGATGCGCGTATACGCCGGCCCCATGCCGAGCGTGACCGGCACGTAGGCCTGATCGGCATGGTAATCGAGCGGCTGCAAGGTGTTGGCGCAGCCGCCCAGCATCAGTGAGGCACAGAGCAGGCCGGCGACTTTTATCATCGCGCGGTTCATTGCGCGACTGCCGGGATCAGCCGGTCCTGCTGCACATCCTGCGCGAAGGCGCGGGCGATGCGGCCGAGGTTCTGTTCGCGCATCTCGCCGCCCTGATCCAGTAGCCAGACGTATTTTTGAGTGATGTTGCGATAGGTGTATTGCTTCAGTCGCTTGTCACCCTGGAACACGGTGAATTCGGTTTGCGTGTCGAATTCGTTCGACAGCGGCAGCAAGAACAACGTCGCGGTGCTCAGCAGAATCACCGGAAACGGCGGCAGGTGTCGTTCCACATTGAGTTTGACCTGCACGTTGTACTCGTCAGCTTTACCGCTGCCGGTTTCGATAGTGCGGAACACACCGGTCTGACGCAGGTGGTTGCGCAGGCTGGAGCCGTTTTCCGGATCATCGACCATAACGTGAATCGGCTGCAGATAATCCTGAGCGTCCGTAAGCGTGCGCTCGGGCAAGGTGTTGGTCGCCGCGCAACCGGTCAACAGAGAGGCGGCGGTGAGGACGATGATTTTTTTCATGGTTTGGCATCCACGGCAATACCCGGAATGGGGCCGGTGAAGATGTAGGGCTGAGCACGGTTGAGGTCGAGTTTCAGCGGTTGCAGCGTTGGCAATCCTGGCGCCAGACGTTGCGCAATCAGCGCATCGCGGGCGTTCTGATCACTCCAGCGGAACGCGCAGAAACCGGCGGTCAGGCAGAACGAACGGAACTCGCCGATGTAATAGGCCTTGCCGGGTTCCAGGCGCATCGGCAGGTTGAATTTTTCCCGCGCCTCTCTCGAGGTGAAAACAGTGCCTAGCCCAGGTTGATAACGTGCGGAAAAGAACTGGAAATCATAGAACTCGTAATCGCCCGGCTTCAGGGGAAGCACGAATACGCTCGCTGCGCCGACACCGTCCTGAATATCCTGCGGCGTGGAGTAGGCGCCGGCCATTTTCCAGACGCCGGCCGCACCGTATTCGGAACCGCGTTTGCGGAAAAAGATTCGCTGGTTGTCAGCGGCTGATTGCTTGAGTGATTGCGGCCCGATTGAGCCAACGAGATAACTGACTGGCTCGCTTGCCTTGGGTTGCAAGGGTTCGCTGACCCAGGAAGCGCTTTCGGTAATGCAGCCGCTGAGCGTCGCGGCGAGCACGACGGCCGCTCCGAGTTTGAATAGCTGAAACATGTACATCCCTGAATCTGCTTACGTTGATTGACTACAAACAGGAAGGTCAATCAATGCCTTCCTGGCTTGGCTTTTTATGCGGGGGCGCAGAATAAACGAGGTGATGGCACTTGGCTAGCCGCTGTAGGCGCTGCGGTACGCTGAAATCATTTGATTTTGATCTCAAGGAGCAAACTCAGGGTTTGTGGCCGACGCAGGAACCTGTGGGCGGGTTGATCGTGTTACCTCAAAAACCCAGCGGGTACTGAATGACCACGTAAATCCGGTCAATATCATCGCCAGCCTGCGCTTCGTTGGCGCGGTGGGTGACGTGCGACAGCTGCACCGACAGATCCTTCGCGGCGCCGGATTGCACGACATATTTCAGGTCGATATCGCGTTCCCAGTGTTTGCCGCCGCTGCCTTGTTGCGGTTGATAGTCGCCGCTGTCGGCGTCGAACGGGTTGTAGGCGCCGCCCCTCGGCGCGTGCGTGCCGTCGATGTGGCTGCCGCTGACGTAGCGGGTCATGAAGTTCAGGCCGGGGATGCCGAAGGCGCCGAGGTCGAGGTCGTAGCGGGCTTGCCAGGAGCGTTCGTTGGCGCCGTTGAAGTCGGCGTATTTGATCGAGTTGGCGAGGTAGATCGAGTCGCCGCCGACGAAATCAAACGGCGTGTCGCCATTGATCCGTTGCCAGCCGAGCATCACCGCGTGCGCGCCGAAGCTGTATTTGCCGGAGAGGCTGAAGGCGCTGTTGTCGATCTCGCCGGCCAATGCGCGGCCGGTGTCGCGGGTATGGTAGAGGTTGGCGTCGAGCAGAATGCCGGACTGTTTGAAGTGCAGGTTGCCGTAGTACTGGTGCCAGGTGTCGCTCAGTTCCGAGGCATACAATGCGCCGCCGATCGGGCTTGAGCTGAACAGATCGGCACCGACGAAGCTGATGCCGCCCGCTTCGGTGTTGGCGCCGTATCCAAAGAAATCGCCTTGGCCGGAAGAGCTGTCCTGGTTCTTGAACGCGGTGAAATGCCCGGCGACCAGATTGACGTTGTCGAACTCGGCGCTGTTGAGCAAAAAGCCTGTGGCGTATTCCGGTTGCAGGCGTTTGTCGGAGGTGTCGAAAACCGGGGTTTCTACGGTCATTTCACCGAAGGCCAGACTGGTGCGCGAGACCTTCAGCTTGAACGCACCGCCGGCGCTGGAATAGTTGTTTTCACTGCGACCATCGCTGTCGACCGGTAACAGACCGGTGCCGGAATGGCCCTTGCCGCCGTCGAGTTTCAGGCCGGCGAAAGCGTGCGCGTCGATGCCGAAACCGACTGTGCCCTCGGTGAAACCGGATGAGAAGTTGCCGATAAAGCCTTGTGCCCATTCCTGTTTGTAGTTTTTCCCGGAGGGCGTGGGCGAGCGGTAGTCGTTGCTCAGGTAGAAGTTGCGCAGCAGGACATCGCTTTTGGCGTCGTCGAAAAAGCCGCTGGCATGGGCGGTGCCGGTCAGACCGCAGAGCATGGCGAGCAGAGTGAGGCGGGAGGGGGCGCGGTTGATCATGGTCAGTGCCGGTGGTAATCAGGATGGCGCTGATGATCGGCGGATTGGCCTGGTAAGGATTGGGCCGGTGTGCTGAGTTGGCAGCCCTCACACTAAACCCTGTGGGAGCGAGCCTGCTCGCGAATGCGGAGTGTCAGTTAACAAAAATGCTGACTGAAACAGCGCTTTCGCGAGCAGGCTCGCTCCCACAGTTTGAGTCGGGGTAGTCAGGTGGAAATGTGGCGGCTGTCAGGCCGCCATCGCTGGCAAGCCAGCTCCCACAGAGATTGTGGAAGCTGACACAGTGCATTAAGCCAGCGGCGGTGTACGCGGTGGGATCTGGCGTTTGCTGCCGGTGGATTCGTAGGCGGCGGCGAAGCGCAGCAGGTTCGAGTCGTCGTAGGCGCGGCCGGCGAAGGTCAGGCCGACGGGCATGCCGATGTCGGCCATCACGCCCATGGGCACGGTGACGGTCGGGACGCCGAGGTGGCGGATCGCGAGGTTGCCGTTGGCCACCCAGACGCCGTTGCTCCAGGCGATATCCGCCGAGGCCGGGTTCACATCCGCATCCGCCGGGCCGACGTCAGCGACGGTGGGGAACAGCACGGCGTCGAGGCCGAGGCTGTCCATCCAGTCTTCGAGGTCGATGCGTCGGGTCTGCTCCAGACCGCGCAAGCCATCAGGCACGGTTGGGATTTCATTCCACGGCGTGATGCCGCGCTCGGCCATGCGCACGTATTCGTCCATGCCGGCGGCCAGATCGCCTTCGCGGTTGGGCAGGGTGCCCGGGTCGTGCGGGAAGATCTTCTGCCCGTCGACATCGACCAGACGATTGAGCTTCGGGTCACCGTTGGCTTGCAGGAAGTCGTCGAACGCCCACGCAGTCAGATCCCACAGTTCATGGTGCAGAAACTCTTTCGACACCAGGCCACGGGTGAACACGGTTGGTGCGCCAGGGCGGTCGCCTTCGCAGTTGGAAACCAGCGGAAAGTCGGTTTCGACGACTTCGGCGCCAGCGGCCTCAAGGGCCTGACGCGCCTGTTTCCACAAATCGATCACGGACGCGCGGGTGTTGATGCGCTGGCCGGTCGGGCCGCCAATGCCGGGGGCTTCGCTGGTGCCGGCGTCCGGGTCGGCATTGATGTACATGCGCGGGATGGCGAAGCGTTTGCCGGCCAAGGCTTTGGCGTCGGCGGCCAGTTCGCTGTACGCAGCCGGGCGTACTTCGCTGACACGCGGTATCGGCACCCAAGGTTGCAAGCGCCAGAGGTCGCCACGGGTATCGGTATCTTCGGCGACGACCACATCGAGCACTTCGAGCAGGTCGGCCATGGTCCGCGCGAACGGCACGACGACGTCCATGGTCGGGGTCAACGGCCAGTTGCCGCGCACCGAAATTACGCCGCGCGACGGGGTGTAGGCGCACAGGCCGTTGTTCGACGCAGGGCCGCGACCGCTCGACCAGGTTTCCTCGGCCAGACCGAACGCAGCGAAACTCGCAGCGGTCGCGGTGCCGGCACCGTTGGACGAGCCGGAGGCGAACGGTGCGGTGAGGTAAGCGGCGTTGTACGGGCTTTCAGCGCGGCCATAGACGCCGCGCTGCATGCCGCCATTGGCCATCGGCGGCATGTTGGTCTTGCCCAGGCAGATCGCCCCGGCAGCGCGCAGGCGCTCGATGGTGAAGGCGTCGCGATGGGCAACCAGATCGGCAAACGCCGGGCTGCCGGAAGCGGCGGTCAGGCCCTTGACCAGATAGCTGTCCTTGGCGGTGTAGGGAATGCCATCGAGCGGGCCGAGGGTTTCACCGTTGGCACGGCGGGCGTCGGAGGCGCGGGCTTCGTTCAGTGCTTCGGGGTTGCGCACGACGACGGCGTTGAGTGCCGTCGGGGTGTCGGCGCCATCGTAGGCATCGATCCGTGCCAGATAGGCTTGCACCAGTTCCACGGCAGTGGTCTGGCCTGATTCGAGGGCGGCGCGCAGTTGGGCGATGGAGACTTCGGTGACTTCGATCATCGGGTCACCTGTTGAGCGTGGATGTTCTGGGCAGGGGTTTTCATAGCGGTTCTCGTGGCACGGCTTGAAGCGACAAGGTCGGGACTGGCGCCTATTTAACACCATGCGGCGGGCGGAGTAATCGGTGGGGTGATGGTTTTGTTGGTAGATGGCCTGAGCATCCGTGCTGCCTGACCTTGCGCTTTCGCGAGCAGGCTCGCTCCCACACTGGATTTGTGGGCGGGTTGAGATTGAGGATTAACGCAAAGCCCGGTGGGAGCGAGCCTGCTCGCGAAGGCGCCGGCAGATTCAAAAGGGTCTTGGCCCTGAAATACTGCTTTCGCGAGCAGGCTCGCTCCCACAGTGTGTTGTGTAAACCGATAATCCCGCGCCCCACAGGAAGACCAGCCCAACATGTTCTAGGCTCAGCGCATCCCGAATGCTGCACCGCTCAGGAATGTTGCCATGGAAGAAAAGCCGCTGATTGCCTTCAACAGTTCCAAAGCCTTGCTCGACGTGCTGATCCGCGCCGGGTTGATCGCGACCCTGGTGCTGTTCTGCTACGACATTTTCCATCCGTTTCTCAATGTGATGCTGTGGGCGCTGATCCTCGCGGTCACGCTGTACCCGCTGAACCAGAAACTCGGCGCAAAACTCGGCAACCGCTACGGTTGGGCGGCGATTGTGCTGGTTTTGCTGGGGCTGGCGATCCTGATGGTGCCGCTGAGTCTGCTCGGCGCATCCGTGGCCGATTCGGTGAAGGTGGGCATGCAGACCGTGGAAGCGGGGCAGTTCGAGATTCCGCCGCCACCCGCCAATGTCGCCGACTGGCCGCTGATCGGTGCGCCGTTGTATGGCATCTGGATGCACGCTTCGCAGGACCTGAGCTGGGTATTCAAGGAGCTCGCGCCGCACCTGACCAGTTGGGGCCGGGTGCTGTTGCATCAGGCCGCCGGCGTCGGCGCAGGCATCGTGGTGTTTGTCGTCGCGCTGATCGTCGCCGGACTGATCATGACCCACGGCGAACGCGGCCATCGCACAGCGGTGGCGATCACCACGCGGATTTCCGGCCCGGTGCGTGGCCCGCAGATCGCGCAGCTGTGCACCTCGACCATTCGCGCTGTGGCGCAGGGCGTGGTCGGTATCGCTTTTATCCAGATGATCTTGATCGGTGTGGCACTGGTGATCATGGGCGTGCCCGCTGCCGGCGTGCTGGCGTTGATGGTGTTGCTGCTGGGCATCATGCAACTGCCGGTGCTGCTGGTTACCGTGCCGGTGGTGGTGTTTGTCTTTGCCCATGATGGCGTAGGCCCCGGCACGATCATTTTCGCCGTGTGGATGGTGATCGCCGGGCTCTCCGACAACGTGCTCAAGCCGATGTTGCTCGGGCGTGGCGTGGCCGTGCCGATGCCGGTGGTGCTGATCGGCGCGCTGGGCGGCATGGTCACCAGCGGCATCATCGGCCTGTTCACCGGGCCGGTGATCCTGGCGGTCGGTTATGAATTGTTCATCGGCTGGGTCTATCAACCGGCCGACGTCAGCGAAGTGCTGGACGAAACCTCCCACGACAATCAGCCATAAGGAACGGCGCATGCGTAACAGGCTGATGGTGCTGGCGATGCTGCTGGCTGCAACACTGTGGTCCGGGCTCGGCCAGGCACTGGAAGACACCACGACAGCAACGGACGAAGCGGTAGAACTGAAGGTGGCCAACCGCAGCATCATGCTGTTTCGCGCAACCATTCTTGGCGAGGCGCCGGCCTCACGGGTCAAGCGGGCGAAGCGGGTGATCAGTGAAGCGCTGGAGGAAGACCCTGAGCTGAAAATCAGCACTGATTCGATCCAGAACAGTTACATGGTGCTGATCGGCAATACCCGTGCGTTCATCGTTGCACCGAAAGACGTCGACAGCCTGGCCTATTCCTCGGTGCAGGAAGCTGCCGAAGGCGCAGCGGAAAAACTGCGCCAAGTGGTCAACGAGACCCGTGAGGCGCGTAACGTGCAGATGATTGTGCGTTCGCTGGCGCTGGCGGCGGTGGCCACGCTGATCTATCTGGCGCTGCTCTGGTGCCTGTCATGGCTGCGCCACAAGCTGTTGGCGAAACTGCCGGCGCTGATGGATCGGCACACCAAGGCGCTGAAGGTCGGGCGGGTGCAACTGATCGATTCGAATTTTCTCTACCCGTTGGTCAGCCGCTGTCTGTTGTTCCTGCGTTGGTTGCTGATCCTGCTGCTGTCCTACGAATGGCTCGGTTTTGTCCTGTCACGCTTCCCGTATACGCGGCCGTGGGGCGAAAGCCTCAACAACTATCTGGTGGAACTGGCCGGTTATCTGTTGCAGGGCATCGTCGATGCGATACCGGGGCTGGGCGTGGCGCTGGCGATTTTCTTTATCGCCCGGGGCGTGACCGCATTTACCCGACGCATCCTGCGCCGGATGGCCGCGCCGGGGACGTTCAGCTGGCTCAACCATGAGACCCTGCAACCGACGCAACGCCTGACCGCACTGGCAGTCTGGCTGTTTGCGCTGGCGATGGCTTATCCCTATCTGCCCGGCGCTGGTACCGATGCGTTCAAAGGCTTGTCGGTGCTGATCGGCCTGATGATTTCCCTCGGCGCCACCAGTGTCGTCGGGCAAGCGGCGGCCGGGTTGATCCTGACCTACACGCGGACTTTGCGCCCAGGCGAGTTTGTCAGGATCGGCGAGTACGAAGGCACCGTCACCGAGCTGGGCATGTTCACCACGCGGATTCGCACCGGCCTCGGTGAAGTGCTGACGCTGCCCAACTCGATGATCACCGGCACCGTGACCAAGAACTACTCGCGCACCGTGCAAGGTCCGGGCTACGTGGTCGATACGGTGGTGACCATCGGCTACGACACGCCATGGCGCCAGGTCGAAGCGATGCTGCTGGAGGCGGCCAAACGCACGCCGGGCGTGCTCGAAGACCCGCCGGCGCAGGTGTTCCAGACCGCGCTGTCGGACTTCTATCCCGAGTATCGACTGGTGGCCCAGGCCATCCCCAGCCAGCCGCGCCCGCGTGCGGTGTTGCTGAGCATGCTCCACGCCAATATTCAGGACGTGTTCAACGAATACGGCGTGCAGATCATGTCGCCGCATTACCTGGGCGATCCGCAGCAGGAAAAACGCGTGCCGCCGGAGCAGTGGTTCACCGCCCCGGCGCAGGCACCGAAGGATGAGTGATCCCTAGAAACGCCAGACCACGCCGCCGCCCAGCACATGCAGGGCGGCGTTTTTGTATTCGCCGGAGACCGAGCCGCCGGAGCGCGCTTTGGTCTGTTGCACGTCCATGTCGCCGAGGTAGATCAGTGTGTAGCTCATGTGCACGTCGACATCTTCCTGCAACGCATAGCTGACCCCGGTCGCCAGGCGCCACGCTTCGTTCATCGGGTTGTCGACGGTGCGATCCTTGTCGTCCACTGCCGAGGAGTCGTAACCGAGGCCGACGTTCCAGCGCAGTTTCGGGTTGATCTGGTGCTGCGCGCCGATCGAGGCATGCCAGGTGTCCTTGTATTGCCGCTGCGCAGTTCTGGCAGTCGAGCCCAGGTCGGTATCGACTTCCACGCCGACCTTGCCGAAATCGCTCCAGTCCTGCCAGCCGAGGCTGCCGAGCAGCGTCCACTGCGGATCGAGCTGGTAGGACACGCTGGTGGTGACGGTCTGCGGCACGTTCATGTCGACGTTCAGCTGATCGGCGTCAAGACGGTTGAGCGCCAGACGCAGCAGCGGATTGGTGATTTTCTTAAGCTCGGGTTTGTCTTCGAATTTGAGCTTGATCTTGCTGGTCCAGGCCAGCCCGAGCTTTGTGCGCTCGTTGAGGTTGTAGAGCACGCCGACGTTGGCGCCCGTGCCCCAGTCGGTGTCCTTGTAGCGCAACTGACCATCCTCGGCGTTGCCCAGACCGAGCACGTTATTGTTGACCGCCACTTCGGTGCGGAAGTAGCCAAGCATGAAGCGCGGGCCGAGGCCGACGGACAGGTCGTCGGTGATCTTGTAGGCATAGGTGGGCTGGAATGACACACCGATAATGGCCGACTCCTGAGCGAAATAGCGCCCGGCCCAGTCATCGTCGTAGTCCAGCGCCAGACCGAAATTGCCGTACATGCCGAAGCCGATCGAGGAGCGCTCATCGAGTTGATGGCTGATGAAGAAGCTGGAGCCGGGCAGGTACTTCAAGGCGTTGCCACCTTCGTTGCCGCCGAAGGTATTGGCGTTGTCGCGGGAGAAGCTGACGTCGCCGAGGATCAACTGCGCGTTGAAGTTGATCTGAGTGCCAGCCAGTTGGCTGATGCCCGCCGGGTTGGTCATCAGAATGCTCGGGTCGCTGGCCATGACCGCAGAACCGGCGTTGGCCAGCCCGGTGCCTTCGTGGCCGGCCTCGTAAATCATGATGCCGCCGGCTTCGGCCTGAAGGCTGGCGAAGAGCAATCCGCCAGCGACCGAACTTTTCATCAGCTTGAACATGTGAACTCCTTGAATGGCATGCGATCCGGTTTCAAGGCTAGCTCAAGCTCGGCGCGGCGTCGGACCGATTGCCGACGCCGCACTGATCAATCGATGCGCGGATGCTGGAGCGCCAGTTCCTTGCGCTTGGCTTCCAGCGCGGCGATTTCGGCATCTATGTCTTCGATTTTCTGCTCGATGTTGTCGTGGTGTTCCTGCAACAACTCCTTGGCCTCTTCCAGGTCGGAAGCCGCCGGGGCCGCGCCGCGCAGGGGCTTGTTGGCGGTTTCCTTCATGGTCACGCCAGTGACCAGACCGACCACGGCGATGACCATCAGGTAATACGCAGGCATGTACAGGTCGTTGGTGCTTTCCACCAGCCAGGCCACGGCAGTCGGGGTCAGACCGGCGATCAGCACCGAAACGTTGAAGGCACTGGCCAGCGCGCTGTAGCGGATGTGCGTGGGGAACATTGCCGGCAGGGTCGAGGCCATCACGCCGATGAAGAAGTTGAGCAGCACCGCGAGGATCAGCAGGCCGGAGAAGATCAGGCCGATGCTGCCGCTGTTGATCAGCATGAACGCCGGAATGGCGAAGATGAACAGGCCAATGCTGCCGACGACGATGAAGGGCTTGCGGCCGATCTTGTCGCTGATGAAACCGATCAGCGGCTGCACGAAGAGCATGCCGACCATGATTGCGATGATGATCAGCACGCCGTGGTTTTCGCTGTAGTGCAGGTTGTGCGTCAGGTAACTCGGCATGTAGGTGAGCAGCATGTAATAGGTGACGTTGGTCGCCGCCACCACGCCGATGCAGGTCATCAGGCTGCGCCAGTGTTTGGTTGCGACTTCCTTGAACGACACCTTCGGGCCACCGGCGAGGCCTTCGCGGTCGCCTTGTTCGAGTTTTTCCACGTGCTGCTGGAACGCCGGGGTTTCTTCCAGGGCGTGGCGCAGATACAGGCCGATCATGCCCAGCGGCAGGGCGAGGAAAAACGGAATCCGCCAGCCCCATTCTTCGAAGCGCTGTTCACCAAGAATCGTCGAGATCAGCACCACCACGCCCGCGCCGAAGACGAAACCGGCGATCGAGCCGAAATCCAGCCAACTGCCGAGGAAGCCGCGCTTACGGTCGGGCGCGTATTCAGCGACGAAGATCGAGGCGCCGGTGTATTCGCCACCGACCGAGAAACCTTGGGCCATTTTCGCCAGCAACAGCAGGATCGGCGCCCAGATGCCGATCGAGGCATAGGACGGAATCAGGCCGATGGCGAAGGTGCTCAGGGACATGATGACGATGGTCGCGGCGAGGACTTTCTGCCGTCCGTATTTGTCGCCGAGCGCACCGAAGAACAAACCGCCAAGCGGACGGATGAGGAAGGGCACGGAGAAGGTCGCCAGCGCGGCGATCATTTGCACGCCGGGATCGGCGCCGGGGAAGAAGACCTTGCCGAGCACATAGGCGACAAAGCCGTAGACGCCAAAGTCGAACCATTCCATGGCGTTGCCCAGTGCGGCGGCGGTGATCGCCTTGCGCATCTTGGCGTCGTCGACGATGGTGATGTCTTTCAAACCGATCGGTTTGACGGTGTTCTTGCGTGATTTCATTGCGCTGTTCCCGCTCGCTGATCCAGATTACCGCTGCGATGCCATCTCCATGATGGCGCCGGCTCTTCTGGCTCAGATACATGCAGACACGAAATAATTCACCGATAGGCTGGAATTAATTTCGACAGGTGGGGCGGGTGGTCGGTGCGCTGAAGAGCTTGGTTGGAGCATTCAAGATAGTTGTTGCCTGAGCCCATGCCATCGCGAGCAGGCTCACTCCTACAATTTTGCGCGGCGAATCACAATTCCCTGATCCAACACAAATCCCCTGTGGGAGCGAGCCTGCTCGCGATGACGGCAGCCCTTTCACCACAAGGTTAAAGCGCAGCCTTCACCTGCAAACCCACCACCAGCGCATTATCGATGTCCTGCCCGGAAAACGCCCCCGGTTCGATGATGTATTGCAGGTTCGGGCGCAGGGTCAGCCATGGGGTGGCCTGGTAGCCGTAACCCAACTCGATCAACTGCTCGGCGCTATCGAGGTTCGGGAACGCAGCACCATTGGCCAGCGCGGCATCCTGCTGCACATCGCGGCTGCGCGGGTTCGGCACGGCGCGGCCGTAGCCCAGCGCCAGGGTGTCACGCGGGCGGCCTTCGAACGGTTTGTACAAAACCACACCGGTGCCGTACCACTTGCTGAACGGCGAGGCGGCTTCACTGGCCGCCGAATACTGACCGAAAGCATGCAGGCTGCGGCCCTCGGAGGTCGGCGAACGCCATACGGCCTGATCGATCAGCAGATAATGCCCGCCACGCCCGGACACCTCGTCGTCGCTGCCGATGCGTTTGACGTCGGAGCTGTCGTAGTAATAGCCGAGCTTGTACTCGCCGGGCAGCTCGCCGGCGTGCTTGTACACCAGCTCGATCGGCACGACGGTGCCGGTGGTGTGCTTAGGCCCCAGATGCCAGGCGCGACTGGAATTGCCGTTGCTTTCTGGATCGACGTTAAACGCCGCCACACGCAGCTGCCAGGACGGCGACAGGTCGTATTTGACCCGCACGCCCAGACGCGCGTTGGGGTAGTTGGTCCAGCCGCTGCCGCCGGACATGTTCAGCGGATGGCCGCAGAAACCGGCGTTCATGAAGTTGCACAGAATGCCGCTGTCGAGACCGCCGAGGTCGTTGCCCATGGCCATGTAGCCGAGCTTCACGTTCAGCGCCGGGGTGAACAGGCTGCGCTCGTAGCTCAGTTCAGTCAGGCGCGTGTACAGGCCGCCGTAGTTTTCCTGAATCGGCAGGCGGTTGCCGACCAGATCTTCCGAAGCGCTGTTGCCGCGCCGGTCGTTGATGGTCAGTTGCACTTTGCCGGCGTTGTCGACGCCGTAGAGTTTGCTCAGATCAAACTGCACGCCGAGTTTGATGTTCTGCGAGTAGCGCGCCGAACGGTGCAGGCCGCCGTCGGCGTTGTAAGCGGTTTCGCCGCTGTAATCGCCAGTGAACTTGATGCCGTCTGCATCGAGTTGATGACGCAAGCCGCCCCAGTCACCGGTCAAGGTGCTGCGGGTCAGCAGATCGGAATCGCTGGCGGCCAGCGCGGGGAGGGCAGTGGTGCAGCTCAGGCCCAGCAACAGGCCAGTGGAAAGCTTGGTACGAGAAAAGCGAACAGCCGATGACATGTGAATCCTTCCTGCTGAAATCTTTAACGCAATAAAACAGCGACGCGGTGCTTTGGGGCACCGCGCGCTTGGAGGAGGTTGGTGGTGCGGCAGCGAGTTACGGCAGGGCGTAAGCCATCACGTAATCGCCCCGATCGGTCGACTGGCGTGCGCCGCCAGCGGTGACGACGATGTACTGCTTGCCGGTCTTCGGCGAGACGTAGGTCATCGGGCCGCCCTGGCTGCCGACCGGCAGACGGGCTTTCCAGACTTCTTCGCCGTTGCCGCTGTTGAAGGCGCGCAGGTAGAAGTCCTGGGTGCCGGCAATGAAGATCAGGCCGCCCTGGGTCGACAGGGTGCCGCCGAGGGTTGGCAGACCGATCTTGATCGGCAGGTGCATGCGGATGCCCAGGGGACCGGTATCTTCAACGGTGCCGACCGGAACCTGCCATGCGACTTTCTGGGTCTTCATGTCGATCGCGGTCAAAGTGCCGAACGGCGGCGCCTGGCACGGAATGCCGGCCACCGACAGGAAGCGGTTCTTGTTCACCGCGTACGGCGTGCCTTTGAGCGGCACAGCGCCCATGCCGGTGTTCAGCGCTTCGCCACCGCCAGCGGCCTGGCCTTTGTTCTGCGACGGGATCATCTGGATCCACAGACCCAGGCGCATGTCGTTGACGAAGATGAAACCGTGCACCGGATCAGTGGAGATGCTGCCCCAGTTCATGCCGCCCAGCGAACCCGGGAAACTCAGCGATTTGTCGGTACCCGGTGCGGTGTACAGACCGTCGTAGCGCATGCTCTTGAAGTCGATGCGGCAGAGCAACTGGTCGTACGGCGTGGCGCCCCACATGTCCGATTCGGTCAGGTGCTGCGCGCCGATCTGCGGCATGCCCACGGATTTCGGCTGAGTCGGCGAGTACGGCTCGTTGGGGATGTTCGCGGCTTTCACCGGTACTTCCTTGACCTCGGTCAGCGGCTTGCCGGTGGCGCGGTCGAGCACATAGATCTGCCCGGCCTTGGTGCCGATGACCAGCGCCGGAACGCTTTGGCCGTCCTTGTCGAAGTCGATCAGGCTCGGCTGCATCGGCAGGTCGAAGTCCCACAGATCGTTGTGCACGGTCTGGAACACCCAGCGTTCTTCACCGGTGCTGGCGTCCAGCGCGAGGATCGAGGCGCCGTACTTGTGGTCCAGTTCGCTGCGCTCGACACCATAGATGTCGGTGGACGAGCTGCCCATCGGCAGGAATACGGTGTTGGTCGCCGCGTCGTAGGACATAGGCGCCCAGCTGTTCGGCGTGCTGCGCACGTAGGTTTTGCCGTCGGCTGGCGCGTTGCGATCCTGCGGGTTGCCCGGGTCGAACGCCCAGCGCATGGTGCCGGTGATCACGTCAAAACCACGGATCACACCGCCTGGCATGTCGCTTTGCACGTTGTCGGCAACACGACCGCCAACCACCACGGTGGTGCCAGCCATCAATGGCGCGGACGACAACTGATAGTAGCTGTCCGGAACATCACCCAGGCCGGCCTTCAGATCGACCTGGCCGTTGTTGCCGAAACCCTGGCAGAACTCGCCGGTGTCGGCATCGACCGCGATCAGGCGGGCATCGATGGTGTTGGTCAGCAGACGGCGCTGGCAGTTGGCAGCCGGCTCGGGTTTGGCTTCGATGATCGAAGAGTTGCTCGGCTGAGCGATGGTGACGGTGGCATCGAAATAGGCCATGCCACGGCAGCGCTGCCAGACTTTCGATTGCGCGTTGATCGCGTTCTTCCACAGCTCTTTGCCGGTGTCGGCATCGAGGGCGATCAGGTTGTTGTGCGGGGTGCAAATGTACACCTTGTTGCCGACCTGCAGCGGGGTGAGCTGGTCTTCGGCGCCGTTGCCATCGCTCTCGGCGACGTCACCGGTGTGGTAGGTCCACGCGACTTTCAATTTGTCGACGTTGTTGCGGTTGATCTGATCGAGCGCGGCGAAGCGGCTGCCACCTTCGGTGTTGCCGTAGTGCGCCCAGTCTTTCTGCGCCTTGGCCGGCTCGACCGGAGTCAGGCCCGGGCCAGTGCCAGTCGCGGCAACGGTTGGGTGAGCGACAAACATGTTGCCCGCCGCAACCGCGACACCGACCGCGAGCACAGCGGCCACGGCATACGCGCCACGACCGGCGACGCGGCCATTGGCGCGCGCCAGCAGCGGGTAGACCAGAGCGACGACCATACCGATGGCGCTGAACATGAACAGCCGCGAGAACACCGGCCAGAACACCAGCCCGGCGTCAGCCACGGCCCAGATCGCGGTGGCCACGAGAAATGCGGCGAACAGCCAGGCGCCTGCAGTTTTCTTCAGTGCGATCAGCACACCGGAAACGGTCATCGCCAGACCGCCGACCAGGAAGTACCAGGAACCGCCCAGGCTGACCAGCTTCACACCGCCGACCGCGAGCGCCAGACCGAGCAGGGCGATGATCACGCCAAGGCCGACCAGAATGAACGTTGAAACGCCTGAGACGCGTTGACTGTGGTTCACATTGAAAGTCCCGTTTGAATGAAGCGCGGGATTATAACGGTAACTAACCATTCAGTTAACCGCAGTTTTGCCAGGAAAACGTGCACTTCTGTGAATCACAGCGTGGTGCAGGATGGGCAAAATGCAAGTTGAGAGGGGTTTCTCGACGTTTCAGCGGGGGATGGCGAGTCGGGCTTGCAGTTGCAATGCACATATACAAACACCGCGCTGAATTCACCCCTCACCCCAGCCCTCTCCCCGAGGAGAGGGAGCTGATTTGTGGGCTTTTTGGGATATATGTTCGACTCGGTATCTCAGGTCGGCGTTACTCGCGCATTCAGCTCGGTCAGTTCCTTCTCCCTCTGGGAGAGGGTTAGGGTGAGGGCGTTTCAGGATCGATCACGATGGCAACCTTGCCCTTGGCCCGACCTTGTTCAACGTAGTGCAACGCGTCAGCTATCTGATCGAACGGAAAAGTGCGATCAACCACCGGTTTGATCACTCCTGCCTCAATCAATGCAGTGATTTTTTGCAACTGAGCGCCATCGGCACGCATGTACAGAAACGAATAACCCACCCCGTGTTTGCGTGCCTTGCGCCGAATACCACTGCTGAGCAGGCGCATCACCAGCCCGAGCAGCCACGACAAACCCTGCTCCCGAGCGAACTGCGCAGTCGGCGGCCCTGACAGGGAAATCAGTTGCCCGCCCGGTTTCAACACCTTTAACGATTTCTCCAGGACATCGCCGCCGAGGCTGTTGAGCACCACGTCGTAGTCGCGCAGCTCAATGGCGAAATCCTGCTGCTTGTAATCGATCACCACATCAGCGCCCAGCGCCTTGACCCACGCGACATTCGCCGTGCTGGTCGTAGTCGCAACAAAAGCGCCGAGGTGTTTGGCCAGTTGAATGGCGACCGTGCCAACGCCACCGGAACCGGCGTGAATCAGCACCTTCTGGCCTTTTTGCACGTTGGCGACTTCGACCAGGGCCTGCCACGCCGTCAACGCCACCAGCGGCATGCAAGCCGCCTCGGTCATGGCGAGATTGGCGGGTTTCAACGCGATCGCTTGTTCGTCGACAGCGATGCGTTCGGCAAACGTGCCAATCCTGTTTTCAGGCGCACGCGCATAAACCTCATCGCCCGGCTTGAAACGCTTGACCGCCGCACCGGTGCTGAGCACCACACCAGCGAAATCGTTGCCCAATATCAAAGGCATTTGATAGGGCAGGATCATCTTGAATTCGCCGCTGCGAATCTTCAGGTCCAGCGGATTGACGCTGCTGGCGCGCACTTCGATCAGCACGTCGTGAGCGCCAACCAGCGGTTCGGGCAGGTCGCCAACCCGGCCGTTCTGCTTGCCGTAGCGCTCGATGAAAAATGCCTTCATTGCGGATGCTCTTGTCGGTAGAAACCCGCCGGCATAGCGGCGGGTCTGGATGAGGTCAGGCCTGAGTCAGATAACGCTGCGCCACCGCCGACTGGCGAATCTGCCCCAACAGCCCCTGACGCGCCGCTTGCAAGGCATCCCAGCGCTCGCCTTCGTGCAGCGGCGGGATGGTCACGACTTCGCGACGGTCGAAGCCGACCAGCGCGGCGTCGACCATGTCGCCGACTTCCATGATGTCGGTGAGGGTGTTGATGTCGATACCGGCGCGGTCCCAGATTTCCGTGCGGGTGGCCGCAGGCAATACGGCTTGCACGTACACGCCTTGTGGCGACAGTTCCAGGCTCAGGCCCTGGGAGAGGAAAAGTACGAACGCCTTGGTCGCGCCATACACCGACATGCCGAACTCCGGCGCCAGGCCCACCACCGAGCCGATGTTGATGATCGCGCCGTCGCCGGCCTTGGCCAGACGCGGGGCGATGGCACTGGCCAAACGCACCAACGCCGTGGTGTTCAGCGCGACCAGTTGCGCCACGCTGTCGGTGCTCTGCTCGATGAAGGTACCGGACTGCGCCGCGCCGGCATTGTTGACGAGGATACCGATGCGCGCGTCGTCACGCAGACGCGCCTCGACGGTTTGCAGGTCGCTCAGTTGCGTGAGGTCGGCCTGTAGCACTTCGACATTGACGTTGTGTTCAGCGCGCAAACCGGCAGCAAGGGTGTCCAGGCGCGACTGGTCACGGGCGACCAGCACCAGATCGTGCCCGCGTTGGGCGAAACGTGCGGCGTAGACGGCGCCGATGCCGGTGGAGGCGCCAGTGATCAGAACAGTAGGGCGAGTAGTCATGGTGTGGGCTCTTTTGTCAGTTGAAGACTGATTGCGGACCTTTAGGATGATGATCGAAATCTAACCTGTCAACGGTTTTGATTATGGCCAACATCTATGTATCATCGGCCGATGAATTTTCAGCGCTGGAGGTATTCAACATGCGCGTATCCAAGGCTCAGGCTCAGGCCAATCGCGAGCACATTGTCGAAACCGCTTCAGTGATGTTCCGCGAACGCGGTTATGACGGGGTCGGCGTGGCTGACCTGATGGCGGCCGCCGGTTTTACTCACGGCGGTTTCTACAAACACTTCGGCTCCAAGGCCGACCTGATGGCCGAAGCGTCGGCCAACAGCCTGGCGCAGTCCACGGCCGCCGCCGAAAGCATGAGCGTGCAGGATTTCATCGACGTGTACGTGTCGCGCGAGCATCGTGACGGCCGTTCCACCGGTTGCACCATGGCAGCGTTGTGCGGCGATGCGGCGCGGCAGTCCGGGGACGTGAAAGCGGCGTTCGCTGAAGGCATCGAGCGCACGTTGCAGACGCTCGGCGAGAGATACCCGACGGCAGCGGATGCACCGCAAGGTGAGGGCAGGACCCGGATGATCGACCTGCTGGCCCGCGCCGTCGGGGCGATCATGCTGTCGCGCGCCTGCCCGGATGACTCGGCGCTGGCCGATGAGATTCTGGCGGTGTGTCACGCTTCGATGACTGAGTCGCTGCCCGCGATCGAAACTGCGGAACAAGACACGCAGGACAGCTGAAGCGATCAGTGCTGGCGGTGCAGGGCCTTATCGAGTGCCGCCAGCAAAACCTCTTCTTCGAAGGGTTTGCACAGGCATTCAAACGCCTGGTAATGCCCGGACTCAGCCAGCGCCGCCTCGTCCCAATGGGCGGACATGCAGATCACCGGAAACTGTCGCGGCAGTTGGCGCATCACGTCGATGCCGGACAGGCCGGGCATGCGCAGATCCAGCAGCAGGCAGGCGATTTCGGCGAAGTCGGCTTCGGCGAGAAACGCTTCGCCACTGGCATAAACCTGCGCGCGATAACCGACCGAACGCAGCAGATTCGACAGGCTTTTGCGCACCGACGCGTCGTCATCGACGATGCAGACAATCGTCGGTGGGGTGTTCTCGATCGCCGTCGGGCGACCCGCCGGGCCGCTCACGACAGGCTCGATGGGCCAGGCGAAGGCGCAGCGCTGATCAGTCCGTAGAGTTCGACGAGGTTGACCAGCGAGCGGGTCTGCATCTTCGCCATGATGTGTTTGCGATGAACCTTGGCGGTCACTTCACTGGTGCCCAACTGGTTGGCGATCTGCTTGTTCGACAGGCCACCGACAATCAGCGGCAGCACCTCGCGCTCACGCGGTGTCAGCTGCGCCGCCAATTGCCGCACGTGCTGAACCCGTTGCCATTGATTGAACGCCGTCGCGGCGTGTTGACGGGTGCTGCGCAGAATGCCGAGCAGTTCATCGTCATCGAATGGCTTGGTCAGGAACTCCACCGCGCCGGCCTTCATCGCCTGCACCGACATCGGAATCGTGCCGTGGCCGGTCATGAAGATCACCGGCCACGGCAAGCCGCGCTCGTTCAGCGCTGCCTGCAATTGCAGGCCTGTGGTTTCGGGCAGGCTGACGTCGAGCAACAGGCACGCCGGGCCGCTGGCGATGTCGGCCTCGAGCAGTTCTTCGGCGGACTGGAAAATCCGGTGCTCGATGCCTTCGGCGCGCAACAAGCGGCTCAATGCGCTGCGCACGCAGGCCTCATCGTCAACGATGAACACCGGCACCGATTGCGTATCGACCAACGGCGGCTGCGCCACCATCGGCGCCGAGGCCAGGGCGTTGAACACGGGCAGTTTGGGTTCGCGGTCTTTCAATAATCGGTAACCTCGACGGGCAACTGTCTGGATGATTTCTTTTTCCCCGAGCAGTTTGCGCAGCGAGGAAATCTGCACTTGCAGATTGTTCTCTTCGACGACGATGTCCGGCCACACCTGATTGATCAGCTCGTCCTTGCTGACGATGCGCCCATCGGCCTGCATCAGTACCGAAAGTATTTCGAACGCCCGCCCGCCCATGCGCAAGGGCCGGCCATCGAGAAAGGCTTCGCGCCGTTCCAAAGAAATCGTGGCTTGGCCGAGTCGGATCATGCGGGCCTCTGCGTTGCGGTGAGAAGGACAGGGCGCGGGCGCCGGGTTATCAGGTTCGTACGCTAGGGGACGGCCTGGCATAAAGCAATTATCCCGAGGGATAAGACGTGCGCTTCTATAGCGCAGGAAACAGCAGCGCAAGGCTCTGGACGGCCATCTTGAGGCTGCAGACGGACATCAGCGCAGCGGCTGGCCCTCTGGCAAAAAAACGCTGGGTATACTTCGCCACCAGCCTGAATCCCATTTCCAGCGGTGAATGCGTATGCCCGGCCAGCCATCCTCCTCTGCAATTTCCCGCGCGGCCGATGCGCCGATGCTCGATGAAGCATGGCTGGAGAACTGTCGGTTCAGTCTGCTGCGCCGTGACCATGAACTGACCTGGTTCAGCCTTGAAGACGGCCGCTCGGGCCAGAGCTGGTTCGCCGTGCGTGCGCCGATCCAGCGCCCGGCGCTGTGCCAGCGGCTGGAGCGCGATTTCCATTTGCAGTTGCCTTCGCAGTGGGCGCTCAACCCGCTCGCGCTGATTCGCTCGGCGGACGGGCCGGTGTTGGTCTACCCGCAATGGGGCGCGCCGCTGGCTGGACTGATCGACGCCGCCGGCTTACCACTCGGACGGGTGTTGAATATCGCCGTCGCCGCCGCGAATGCGCTGGTCCACTCTCGCCATCCGGAAACAGCGCAAAACCCTGTGGGAGCGAGCCTGCTCGCGAAAGCGTCATTCCAGCCGACATCACCCCTGACTGACCCACCGCTTTCGCGAGCAGGCTCGCTCCCACAGGGTTGTTTATTGCCTTGGCATCTGCTGGTCAATGCCGACGACAGCGTCAGGCTGATGGGCTTTCTCACCCACGCGCAGGAAACGCCGGCGACCAAACTGCCGAGCCTGGAACACTGGCCTTATCTGGCGCCGGAACAGCTGCAGCGCGACGGCGTCGATTTCGATGAGCGCAGCGACGTCTATGCGCTGTCGGCAATCATCTACGAGGCGCTGACCGGGCGCCCGCCGCTGATCGCTCGCGACGCCTCGCAATGGTTGCATGTGCACGCCGCCGTCCAGCCTGTGTCGCCAGCGCAATACCAACCCGACCTGCCGCAAGGCATTTGTCATGTGCTGCTCAAGGGCCTGGCCAAGGAGCCGGACGCGCGCTATCAAAGCATCGAATCGCTGGCCGCCGATCTGACTTGGTGCCTGCGCCAATGGCAAAAAAAAGGCCAGATCGAAGCGTTCCGCCTCGGTGCTTTCGATGCTCGCGCAACGGCCACGCGCGGCGATGTGCTGTTTGGTCGTGAAGACGAACGTCAGCAACTGCTTGAACAGATCCGGCGCGTGCGCAGCGACGGCATCGCTCGGGTGCTGCTGGTTGCCGGCGCACCGGGAGCGGGGAAGTCGACGCTGATCCAGCAAGTCCTGCGTAGCCAGGCACCCGGTTATTGGGCCAGCGGCAAGATCGAACTGCTGAACAATGACCGGCCTTTCGCGCCGCTGGCGCAGATTTTTCAGTCTCTGATCAGCCAAGTGTTGACCAAGCCCACGCTGGCCTTGCAGGCCTTGGCCGAGCAACTGCGCGAAACCCTCAAGGGCCGTGGCCGCTTGCTGCTGGACCTGGCGCCGGAAGCCGAACTGCTGATTGGCGCCACCGCCGAACTGCCGAACATGCCGGCGCGCCACGCCCTCGACCGGGTCAATCGGGCGCTGCTCGATGTGCTCGAAGTCTTCGCGCAACCGGGGCATCCGCTGCTGCTGTTTATCGACGACTTGCAGTGGGCTGACGACTCGACGCAGGCGTTTCTCAAAGCCTTTATCGCCCGACCGACGCGGCATCTGCTGCTGGTTCTGGCGTATCGCGAGGGCGAGTTGACGGAGCATCCGGGCGGCTGGCTCGATGAGATGCGCAGAGCACCCGCGCTGCCAGTCAGTGACCTTCGACTAGGGCCGCTGTCGGTGCAGGCCGTTGCGCAGCTGATGGCGGTCGAACTCGATGCTGACGTCGACAACCTCGAGGCGCTGGCCCGCGTCGTGCATTTCAAAACAGCCGGCAATCCGTTGTTCGTCAGCCAGGTGGCGCGCGCGCTGGTGGACGAGCGTCTGCTGCGTTTCGACGCGACGACGCGGCGCTGGGTGTGGGATCAGGCCGAAGTGAACGGCTATCGCTACGCCGACAACGTGGCCGAATTGATGGTGCAACGCTTGCAGCGTCTGCCGGCCAGTGCCCGTGAAGTGTTGCGCACCGCGGGTTACGTCGGTGGCCGCTGTGACGAAACGCTGTTGGGCGATTTGCTGGGGGACGATCCGGCGCAATTGCTGCGTGACGTGGATTATCTGGTCAGCGCCGGATTTCTCCTGCGCGAGCCGGGCCAACTGGTGTTTCCCCACGATCGAGTGTTGGAAGCCGCTGCTGCGCTGACCGCACCGGCCGGGCGTTCGGCTGAGCATGCGCGCATCGCGGCCGCCATGCTCGATCAAAGCGGCGAGCAGCGGCAGGCGCGGGTCTTCGACATCGCCAGTCAGATTCAGCGCAGCGCCGGCAATGCGCTGCAAGCGCCTCGACGCGCTGAGTTCATCCAGTTATTGCTCGAAGCTGCCGAGCGCGCCCGCGATAGCGCCGCTGTCGAGCAGGCCGTGGATTATCTGCGCAGCGCCGAGGTATTACTCGGCGACAACGGCTGGACGCAGCTCTACCCGCAAGCCTTCGCGGCGCGCTGGCTGGCAGCCGACTGCGCGATGTTGCTGGCGGATCTGCCCGGCGCGCAACAGCGTCTCGACGATTGCCTGGAACACGCTGCCACCGTGCTGGACCGGGCGAAAACCTACCGCCTGCGCGCCAGCCTGCGCACCTTGCATTCCGATTACCACGGCGCGATCGGCGAAGCGCTGGCCGGTCTTGCGTTGCTCGACATCGACCTGCAGCGACACCCATCGAAGGCGCAACTGGGCGAAGCGTTTAAGCGGGTTCGGCAATTGGTCGGTGCGCGACGGATCGCTGAGTTGACGGCGTTGCCCAAAGCCAATGAGCCGCGAATCGAAATGGCCATGGAACTGCTGAGCACGCTGATCGCCTCGTTCTTCGTGCAGGACGACATTGCTTTTCTGCACTTGGCGAAGATGGTCGAACTGACTTTGCTCCATGGCACCACGCCGAGCAGCGGCTACGGTTTCGCCTGGTACGGCGTGATGATCGCCGACCGTTATGGCGAGTATCTGGACGGTGTTGCTTTCGCCGAACTGGCGCTTGATCTGACTGATCTGCACGGCTATGAGGCGGGGCGCACCGGCACGCTGGTGGCGCTGGATCAGGTCAGCGCGTGGACCCGGCCGATGGCTTACGCGCGGCAGAAGGCTTTCGCCGCGTTTGAGTGCGGTCAGGCCGGCGGCGATCTGGGCATGTCGTGTTACGCCTGCAACCATATCGGCTCCGATCTGCTGTTCATGGGCGAGCCGCTGCCAAACGTGTTGAACGAGCTGGACGTCGGCCTGAGTTGGGTGCGGCAGTTTCACTACATCGACATCGAGCGCATTCTGCTGGCGCAACAGGCGTTTGCCAGCGATTTGCGCAATGGGCCTGAGCCTCGTTCGATCGCAATGCTGGATGCTTTGGAACATGACCGCTTCGGCCCGCTGCATCGCGACCGCGTTTCACAGCCGACGCTGTTGTGGATGTGGTTGTATTCGGGCATGTCGGCGTTCTATTTCGGCGAAGTGCGTTACGCGTTGCGCCGTTTCGAAGACGCCGAGGCGTTGACCTGGTCGCTGCCGGCGCACATTGATCTGGCGCATTACTACCTGTTCTACAGCTTGGCACTGGCCAGTCCCGAGGCGCCGGGCTCTGTTGCCGAAAAACTGCAGAAACTGGAGCAGCAACGGCAGCGTTTTCTGCCATGGGTCGAGCTCAATCCTTCGACCTTCAGCAACAAACTGCTGCTGATCGAAGGCGCGATGGCCCGCGTGCGCGGCGAAGGGCTGGCCGCCATTCGCTGCTTCGACCAAGCGCAAATCGCGGCGGCCGCTGCCGGATTTATCCATGAGCAAGCACTGGCACATGAACAACTGGCCGAGGTCTGCCTGGCCAACGGCCTGGTCTCCGGCACGCATCATCACCTGCGTGTTGCGCGCGACTGCTATGTGCTGTGGGGCGCTGAAGCCAAGGCGCGCCAGCTCGAAGCGCAGCATCCATTTCTGGCGCACGAGCATTCTCTGGAAGCGGGAACGCCGGTGACGCGGGGGCGCCTTGACCTGGAAGTCGGCATTGAAGCGGCACGCGCAGTCTCGCAAGAGGTGTTGCTTGATCGGCTGGTGGAGACCTTGATGAATCACTTGATGATTCAGGCCGGTGCCGATCGCGGCGCGCTGCTGTTGGTCGCCGAGGGTGAGTTGCAATTGGCCGCTGCCGCGCATGTCGAGGCGGGCAACGTGCGGGTCAGTCAGGACAACGATCGCTCGCTGGAGCAGATCGCGCCGGTTTCAGTGCTCAATTCGACCATGCGCACGCGCACGCCGCTGGTGCTTGACGATGCCCGCGCCGACTGCCCGCAAGCCTACAGCGCTGATCTGCAGCAACGGCAGACGCGCTCGCTGATGTGCCTGCCGTTGCTCAAGCAGGGCGCGCTGATCGGTCTGGTGTATCTGGAAAACAGCCTGGTACCGAAGCTGTTCAGCGCCGAACGCCTGACCATGCTGGAAATCCTCGCCTCGCAGGCAGCGGTGTCGCTGCAGACCGCGCGGCTCTACGCGCAACTGGTCGAGGACAACCGCTTGCGCGCGCAGATGGAAGCCGATTTGCGCAGCTCGCGGGCGGAACTGGCGCGCAACTCGCACCTGAAAATGATGGGCGAACTGTCGGCCTCGATCGCCCACGAAATCAGCCAGCCGCTGCTGGGCATTTCATCGAACGCCTCGGCCAGTCTGCGCTGGCTCAAGCGCGACACGCCTGATCTCAACGAGGCTATTCAGGGACTGGAAGACATCCGCTCCGACAGCGCCCGTGCCACCGAGATCGTCCAGGCTTTGCGCGCCCTGGCCAGGCAGGCGCCGTTGCAACGATTGCCGGTGTCGATTGACGCGTTGATCGGTGAGGTCGTGCAACTGACGGCCAGCGATGTGCACAATCGCGGGGTGAGCTTGCACACGCAACTCAACGCTGCTGACCCGGTACTGGGGGATCGGGTGCAGGTTCAGCAGGTGATCTACAACCTGATCGTCAACGCGCTGGAAGCGATGGGTGGGCAGGGCGTGACTGACGGGCGCCTGGTGATTGAGTCGACGCTGTCCGATGGGCAGGTCTGCGTGGCTTTTCAAGACAACGGGCCGGGGATCGCCGAGCATCAGCGTGAAGAAATTTTCGATGCGTTCTTCACCACCAAGGGCAGCGGCATGGGCATGGGCCTGGCGATTTGCCGAACGGTGATTGGCGCCCATGGCGGGACGTTGCGCGTGGAAGACAGCGAAGAGGGCGCGCGGATCTGCTTCAGACTGCCGCTGGCGCCGGACGCCAGGATCAAAAGCCCCTCACCCTAACCCTCTCCCGGAGGGAGAGGGGACTGACCGAGGTGTTTGGGGGAGATACGCCGACGTGCAATACCGAGTTGAATTCAGGTTTGGCAAAAACAAAAGCCCCTCACCCTAACCCTCTCCCGGAGGGAGAGGGGACTGACCGGGGTGTTTGGGGGAGATACGCCGACGTGAAAGTCCGAGTTGAACTCAGGATTGGAAAAGCACACAAATCTGCTCCCTCTCCTCGGGGAGAGGGCTGGGGTGAGGGGTGAATTCACCGCCACTCCAATGCCGAACGGCGGTGCGCCGTTAAAAAAAAAGCCGCGAAAAATCGCGGCCAAAAGGGAGGAGTGAACAAAACCCTTTGAAGTCCCACTCAGGGCCGCAGTTCCGTCAACCGCTGGGCCATCGTCGAATTCAGCAACCCATCGCTGAGCCGCCAGACATCCGCATCCACCAGCGCCACCCGCGCTCCGCACATCAGTTGGCGCCAGACCTTCGGCGGCATCCCCACCATGCGCCCGAACGTGCGGGTGAAGTGCGAGTGATCGGAAAATCCGCATTCATAAACAATCTCGGTAATCGCCATCGAGGTCAGCAACAGCCCTTTGGCTTTGTCGATCTTCATCTTCAGCATCCATTCCTGAGGCGAGCAGCCGGTGACGATCTTGAACGCCCGGGAAAAGTGGCTGCGTGAAAGATTGCAATGTTCGGCAATCTCGCTGACGCGCAGGCTGCGGCTCAGATCGTGCAGCATGTAGGCCTTGGCGCGGCGTTCCTGCCAGCCGGACAGTGCGCCCAGTGGGCGAGCCGAGTGGCAGGAAGGGTCTGACTTCACCGATTGCGGGTTCATGGCGGCTCTCCTGATCGATGGGCAAAGTCTGGCCGCAGGCTTTATTTAAAGTCCTTAAACAAACCTTAAAAGTTATGAAGCCCAAGCCTCAGGCGTGAAACGGATAATCGACGTAACCACGCTGATCGCCGCCGAAGAAGCTGCTCGGATCCGGCGTGTTCAGTTCAAGCCCGTCGTGCAGCCGACGCGGCAGGTCCGGGTTGGCCAAAAATGGCCGGCCAAAGGCGATGATGTCGGCGCGATCGGCGTTCAGCGCCTGTTCGGCAGATTCAGCGTCATAACCGCCGGCGAGGATCAGCACGCCGTTCCAGGTCTGGCGCAACTGGGCGATGATCGCGTCCCAGCGCGGGTCGAAGTTTTCGTCCTTGACCGTGCCGACCATGGCCGGCTCGACCAGGTGCAGGTAGGCCAGATTCCACTGGTTGAGCGCCGCGACCAGATAACCGAAGGTCGCTTCAGGCGTGTCATCGCCCATGCCCATGAAGCGGCCCATTGGCGTCAGACGCACGCCGACGCGCTCGGCGCCGACTTCATCAGCGACGGCGGCGACCACTTCGAGCAGAAACCGCGCACGGTTTTCCACACTGCCGCCATAGGCGTCATCACGCTGGTTGCTGTTGCTGTTGAGGAACTGATCGAGCAGATAACCGTTGCCGGCATGGATCTCCACGCCGTCCATGCCAGCGTTCAACGCGTTGCGCGCAGCGCGGCGGTAGTCTTCGACGATGTCGGCGATTTCCGCTGTTTCGAGGGCGCGCGGCACCGGCACATCGCCCCACACGCCGTTGCCTTGTTCATCGACGATAAAGGTCTTGCCCGGCACAGGCAGGGCGCTCGGCGCCACCGGCAAACCGGCGTCCGGCTGGAAGCTGGGATGCGAGACCCGGCCGACGTGCCACAGCTGCATGAAGATCAGACCGTTGGCCGCGTGCACCGCCGTGCTGACTTCGCGCCAGGCGTGGACTTGCGCATCGGTGTAGATCCCCGGCGTCCACGCATAGCCCTGGCCTTGCTGAGAAATCTGCGTGGCTTCGGTGATGATCAGCGCAGCACTGGCGCGTTGGCGGTAGTACTCGGCGTTCATTGCGGTCGGCACGTCGCCCGGCTGGCCAGCGCGCGAGCGGGTCAGGGGCGCCATCGCCACGCGATGAGCAAGGGTGTAAGGGCCGAGTGCGATGGGTTGAAACAGGCGACGGGTCATGGGTAGCTCCGGATGTCGATGAGTAGGGTTCAAGTGCGGCAGCCAGGTGCCGCGCGGTGTGCAGGTAACTTAACCGGGGGTGGCGGGGCTGATAATCCGTGGCCGGCGCTACGCAGCTTTGCGCGCAACGCAACGGCACCCGCGCTCATCGCTGATGAGCGCGGGCGTGGCTCAGGCGGGTTGGCTCGAGCGAGTCAGCGGCAGATTCAGCCAGCGCCGGCCGGTGGCATTGCTGACCGCGTTGCCGAGCGCAGCAGCCATTGGCCCTTGGACGATTTCGGCAGCACCGAGGAAGGGTTCGCCCGGTTGATCGAGCAGGTGCACGTCGACTTTTTTCGGCAATTGCGTGAAACGCAGAATTGGATAACCGCTCCAGTCATAGCTGCGAATGCCGCCGGCGTCGTAGGCGACTTTTTCGTAGAGCGTCCAGCTGGCCGACTGGACGATGCCGCCCTCGACCTGATTGCGCAGGCCATCGGGGCTGACAATCTGGCCGACGTCGACCGCCGTGACCACATGATCGACGCGAATCTCGCCGGTCTGCGGATGCACCCGCAATTTCACCGCGAGGGCGCAGTAACCCATGATGTTTTTGTAGCGGGCGAAGGCAAAACCAATCCCCGCGCCGGGCTCGTTGCTCTTGTGTGGCCAGCCGATTTCGTCACGCACGCGCTCGATCACAGCCCGGGCACGCGGGTCGCGCAGATGGGCCAGACGCAACGCCAGCGGATCGAGCCCGGCCTTGATCGCCAACTCATCAATACCTGCCTCGATCGCGAAGATGTTGATGTGCGCACCCAGCGAGCGCATGGCCGAAGTGCGGAACGGCATAGTGGTGACGAAGTTCATGTTGATTCGCGTCGCGCCCAGCTCGTACAGCGGCACCGCGTTGCGATCGCCATCACCTTCGGGCTGGGCGATCGGCACCGAAGGCGCCGAGGTGAAGGGTTTCGCCAACAGGCGTGCCGGCAGCAGGCGACCTGCGTTGACGATGCGTTCGTTGTGCGGCGTGGTCCACAGCTCGTAGTTCCAGTCCTGCAAACGGCCCTGACTGAGGCCGGCATCGACTTCGGTGACCATCGCCGAGCTGTATGGCTCCCAGAGATTTTCCTGCTCGCGCATCCATTGCACACGCACCGGCGTGCCCGGCAGGCGCATGGCGATCAGCGCGGCATCGGCGGCGGCATCATCGGCGCCGTTGTGGCCGTAGCAACCCGAGCCTTCGGTGTGAATGCAGCGCACGCGCTCCGGCGGCAGACGCAGCATTTCGGCGATACCGGCACGCAGCGGATAGACGCCCTGAGTGTGGGTCCACACCGTGAGCACGCCGTCGTTGAACCAGGCCACCGCACAGGACGGGCCGATCGAGCCGTGCATCAAATATTGCTTGGTCACCCGCGCCTTGAAGCGCGTTTCGGTCGCGCCGCCGGGAATGCCGTTGTTGCTGATTGGATAGCGCTTGGAGGGCAATTGCTTGAGCAAATCATGAATCCCGGCGGCTTCGGGAATCGCCTCGCCGCCACTCCACTTGGCACTTTCCATGCCGGCGCGCATGGCCTTGATCGCTTGCCACTCATCATGGGCGACCACGGCCAGATAGTTGCCGTCGCGAATCACTTTGACCACGCCGTTCAACGCCTCGATGGACGCAGCATCGAACGGCTGAAGCGTGCAGCCGGGACGCGGCGGGCGGATGACACGCGCGTGCAGCATGCCCGGCAGGCGCATGTCCTGGACGAATGCCGCGCCGCCGCTGACCTTGGCCGGAATGTCCAGGCGCGGCAGGTTGTGGCCGATCAGTTTGAAATCGGCCGCAGCCATCGCCGGTGATTGCGCCTTGGCGTACTGGTGCACGTCGACATGCTTGACCGCGTCGGCATATGCCATGCGCTGACCAGTCGGCCCTTCGATGATGCCGTCGCGAGTGCTCAGTTGCGCAGCATCGACTTGCCAGTTGCGCGCGGCGGCCTCGACGAGCATTTCCCGCACCTGGGCGGCAGCGTTGTACAGCGCGGTGCCGCTGTCGAAAATACTGTGGCTGCCGGCGGTGTAGCCTTCGTTGGGCGTCAGTGCGGTGTCGGCGGTGAGCAAGTTGATTGCGCTGGCCGGCACCTGCAAACGCTCGGCAGCAATTTGCAGCAACGCGGTTTTCACCCCGGTGCCCAGTTCGACCTTGCCGGTGTACACGGTGATGCCGTCGGCGCCGATGCGAATCCACGCGTCGAGGTATGGGTTGGTGCGCAGGCTGCCGGGCAGGTCGGGGGCCAGCACCACAGTGCCGAGGGTGTCGACTTCGGTATCGGCCAAGGCACGCCGCGCTACCGGCATCAGGGTGAAGGCCATGAGCAGCGCGCCGCCACGCAGGAAGGCCCGGCGGCTGGGGTTCAAGCCGTTTGCTTCGCTCATGTCAGGCTCCCGTTGTGCCCGGCCACCTGTTTGATCGCCTCGATGATGCGCAAGTGCGTGCCGCAGCGGCACAGATTGCCGGCCATGTGTTCGCGGATGGTTTGTTCGTCCGGGTGCGGATCGCGTTCGAGCAACGCCTGCGCGCGCATCAGCATGCCGGCGATGCAGTAACCGCATTGCGCGGCCTGCTTGTCGATGAACGCCGCTTGCAACGGGCCGGGTTTCTCTGCGCTGCCGAGGCTTTCCACGGTGCGGATCTTTTTTCCTTCAAGGCCAGCGCAAGGTGTCAGGCAGGCGAACACTGGCTGGTCGTCGACGATCACCGTGCACGCGCCGCACTGGCCCAGGCCGCAGCCGTACTTGGCGCCGTTGAGGTTCAAGTGATTGCGCAGCGCATACAGCAGCGGCATGTCCGGTTCCAGCTCCAGCGCTTGGGCGGCTCCATTGACGGTGAGAGTGATCTGGCTCATTTCGTCTCCTGACGTAACGCTTCAATAGTGGAAGAAAGGTCGGTCCATGGCTGCTCGGGTCTGGCTTGCTCGCGCAAATACGCCGCCAGTGCGCCGAGCTGGGCGTTATCGAGGCTGGCGGCGAACGGCGGCATCACCGGGCCGGGCGCGCCGGGAATGGCGGGCACGCCTTCAAGCACGGTCTTGAGAAAGTTGCGCGGGCTGGCCGCTTGCAGCGCCGAAGTGCTTTGCAGGCCTGGGCGGCCGTCGATTTCGCGCATCGGCGCGGCGGGTGCGTGACATCCGGCGCAGGCGCTGCTGAAGAGCAGGGCGCCGGTTGTGTGATCCGCTGGAATACCTGGCTGCTTTTGCGCGGTGGTTTCGCTCACCGCGTGCGGGTTTTGCAGGCTCAGCAGGTAGTCGGCAATCGCCTCGGCTTCGCTGGCCGGCAAGCGCGCCAGACTCAGGCTGACCGGGCGCATCGGGCCGGCGGGTGTGCCGTGGCCATCGACCACATCGGCGCGCAGATAGCCGACCAATTGCTCGCGATTCCATGGATTGGCGCGTTGGCCGAGGCCGACCAGTGCCGGCGCTTCCCAGCCATCGACGCTGCCGCCCTGAAGGTCTTGCGAGGATTTCTCCGCGCCAATCAGGTTCAGCGGCGAATGGCAGCCGGCGCAGTGGCCCGGGCCGTCGACCAGATAGCGTCCGCGATTCCATGCCGCGTTGTGTTCGGCCAGCGGCGTGAGCGGCTCGCCATGCAGAAACAGCAGATTCCAGAACGACACCAGCGGGCGGATGTTCATCGGGAAGTTCATCTGGTTCTGCCGCGCCGGGGCGTGTACGGCGGGGCCGCTCATCAGGTAGGCATAGGCGTCGGCGATGTCTTCGGAGCTCATGCGCCGGTAGTGCACGTAAGGAAACGCCGGGTAGAGAAAGTGGCCGTCGCGGGCAATGCCTTCACGCATCGCCCGTTCGAAGGCCGGCAGTGACCATTCGCCGATGCCGGTCTGCGCATCCGGGGTGATGTTGGTGCTGTACAGCGTGCCGAACGGCGTCACCAGCGGCAGCCCGCCAGCCAGGTATTCGCCGCCGGGGCGGGTATGGCACACCGCGCAGTCGCCGGCCTCGACCACCCGTGCGCCGCGTTGCAACTGCGCAGTATCGAATGACGTCGGCCGTTTGATTGGCGCGATCGCCGGGCGCCACATCAGCGCGACGGCGACGATCAGACCGAGCACCGCGAGCACGCCGACGCTGATCCACAGGGTTCTGGATTTGAGCAAATGGCTGTTCATGGTCGGCAGAAAAACGCGGCGGACAGTGGCAGGACGAGTGCAGTGCGGGTCATGGAAACGCTCCTTGTAGCAGCCGGGGAAGGGCGCCGATGCGGACGTCAGCGCCAGGGCCAAAGCGTAGAGAAGACCCTTGCAGCGGAGAATCACCGGCCCGCGCAACAGCGCGTTGCGCCACAAGCAACGTTGCGCGCTACGCATCAGTGCGTTGCCAGTGGCACGGATTCTCGCGGCCGCCGGCTGGCCGTAGCCTTGGCACAAATTTCCCGAACTCAACGAGGTGTCACCATGCTTACGGGCAACCCTGCCGTTGCGGCCCCGGCCGAACAGCCTGCTTCACTCTCCGGCCTGATGGTCGCGTTTCTGGCCTTCTGCTGCGGCGCGGTCGTCGCCAACCTGTATTACGCGCAGCCCATCGTCGAACTGATCGCGCCGCAGATCGGCCTGTCCAGCGCCAATGCCAGCCTGATCGTCTCGCTGACGCAGTTCGGTTACGCGCTGGGCTTGTTGCTGCTGGTGCCGCTGGCCGACCTGATGGAGAACCGTCGTCTGGTAGTCGGTTTCACCCTCGCTGCCAGTGTCACGCTGCTGTGTGCTGGCCTGACTCATTCGCCGTCGCTGTTTCTGCTGCTCTCTTTGCTGATCGGCCTGACCTCGGTGGCGGTGCAGATTCTCGTGCCGTTGGCCGCGCATTTGGCGCCGGAAGCCAGCCGGGGACGCGTGGTCGGCAACATCATGAGCGGCCTTTTGTTGGGGATTCTGCTGTCGCGGCCGCTGTCGAGCCTGTTGGTCGAGGTGTTCGGCTGGCGCGGGGTGTTTTACAGCGCGGCGGCACTGATGGCGGTGATCGCGTTGATCACCGCTGTGGCATTGCCGCGCCGGGTGCCGACGCACAAAGCCACCTATGTCGCGTTGATCGGTTCGGTGTTTGCCTTGGCCCGACGCTTTCCTGTGTTGCGCCAGCGTTCGCTGTATCAGGGTTTGCTGTTCGCCAGTTTCAGCCTGTTCTGGACTCTCGCGCCAATTGAGCTGATGCGTCACCACGGTTTCAGCCAGGCGCAGGTGGCGATCTTTGCTCTGGTCGGCGCGGTGGGTGCGATTGCCGCGCCGATTGCCGGGCGTCTGGCCGATGCCGGGCACGGTCGTCGCGGTACCTTGGTGGCGTTGCTGCTGGCGCCGCTGTCGCTGTTGATCGCCGCGTTGCCGGGCAGTGGTTACGTGTGGCTGGTGGTCTGTGCGGTGCTGCTGGATTTTGCCGTGCAGCTGAACATGGTCCTCGGCCAGCGTGAGGTCTACGTTCTCGACCCGCACAGCCGTGCACGCCTGAATGCGGTGTACATGACCAGCATTTTCGTTGGCGGCGCCCTCGGCTCACTGGTCGCCAGCCCGCTGTACGAACACTTCGGCTGGAACCTCTCGGCCGTTGCCGTGGCGGTGTTGCCGGCGCTGGCGCTGGCGTTGTTCCTCGGGCGCAAGGCTGAGCACAGCTGAATCATGTAGGAGTGAGCCTGCTCGCGATGGCGGAGTGTCAGTCGATAAATGGCTGCCTGGCCGAATGCATTCGCGAGCAGGCTCGCTCCCACAGGGGGCGGTGTGATTTCCCGATTTTTTCAGGAGCAGATGAACATGCAATTTGCAGAGAGCGCCCTGAAGCACGACGATACAAGACGTGTGGCGAGCACTGATGCACAATCAGTGGCGTTCCCTCACCACCGGATCCCGCTTATGGACAAGTTGCTGGCCTTGAAGATGTTTGTTGAAACCGTGCGCTGCGGGGGCTATTCCTCGGCGGCGCGCAAGCTTGGGATTTCGACGTCTTCGGTGACACGGCAAGTGGCGGGGCTGGAAAACGAGTTGGGCGCCAGCCTGCTCAATCGCACCACGCGCAACACCAGCGTGACCGTCGCCGGTCAAACCTATTTCGAGAAAGCCGTGGCGATTCTCGATGCCATCGACGAAGCCGATGCGGTGGTCGCCGATCGTGGCAGTGATGCCCAGGGTCGCTTGCGCATCAGCGTGCCGGTGGAGTTTGGCCGGCGGCTGATCGCGCCGCACCTGAGCCGCTTGCTCGAACGTCATCCGGGGCTGGAGATCAGTCTGTCGCTGAGCGATCAGGTCAGCGATCTGCTCAGCGAGCAGATCGACGTTTCAGTGCGGCTCGGCTCGACGGTGGTCAGCGAGGATATCGTCAGCAAACGCGTCGGCCACTTTCAACGTTGGATTGTCGCCAGCCCGGATTATCTGGCGCGCAGCGGCGTGCTGGAGCATCCGCGGGATCTGCTCGAGCACCAATGCCTGCGCTTCGACTACGGCGGCAGCCATCACCACTGGACCTTTCAGGGCGACGAAGAGCCGATTCAGCTCAACGTCCAGGGTCGCCTGCAAAGCAACAATGCCGACATCCTGCGCGAAGCGGCGATTGGCGGTGGCGGGGTGGCGCTGCTGGCCGACTGGCTGGTGCGCGACGACGTCGCCGCCGGACGCCTGACGCGCTTGCTTGAACACTATGAAGTCAACCCCGGCAGCGCCAGCAGTTGCATCAACGCGCTATACCTGCCCAACCACCGTGGATCGAGCCGGATCAACGTGTTCATCGATTTTCTCGTGGAAATCCTCAAACCCGCTGCTTAGCACTGCACACTCTGTTGCTGCAGCCGCTGCACACTGCTTGTATGCTTGCGCCCCGGGACACGTGGCCGCCGTGAGTGCCGACGTTCGAATGATGGCTGGAATGGATACCGGACTTCCTTAAGGTACTGACGTGAAGCGTGATACTCGCCTTGTAATGCTCCTGCTGCTGGTGATCGGCTGTTCCCTGACTTCGCTGACGATCTGGAAAGTCTGGTCTTCGCGCGAGCGTGCGCTGGCGGAAGTCGACGTGCATGGCCTGAACCTGACCCAGGCGCTCAACACCTACACCGAAGGCATCGTCCGGCAAAGCTCGCTGCTCTTGCTCGGGCTGGTGGAACGTCTGGAAACCGAGGGCAACGGCCCGGCGCAGATTCAGCGCATCCAGAGCCTGATCGACCGCCAGCAGCCGCTGATGCCACAGCTCAGCGGCATCATCATCTATGACCGGAACGGGCATTGGCTGATGTCCTCCAACCGGCCGATTCCGGAGGGCGCCAACAGTAGCGACCGCGCCTATTTCATTCACCACCGTGACAGCCCGAGCCGCGAGCCGTTCATTGGCCCGCCGATCCAGAGCCGTGCCAATCACGAATGGGTGGTGACTATCAGTCGGCGCTTCAACGACGATGGCGGGCAGTTCGCTGGCGTGGTAGCGGTGACGCTGGGGGTGGAGAACTTCCTGCGCGTGTTCGGCAAACTCGACGTTGGCCAGGATGGCGCGATCGGTCTGTCTTACACCGATGGCACGCTGCTGGTGCGCTACCCGTTTCGCGAGCAGGACATGGGCCGCAACTTCTCCAAATCGCCGATCTACGCCAAATACCTCGTCGACCGTTCGGTCGGCACTGCCTCCTACACCTCCAGCCTCGACGGTGTCGAGCGGCTGTACGCATTCCGTAAAAGCGAAACGCTGCCGCTGATCACCACCGTGGCCCTGGGCAAGGACGAAGCGCTGGCGGCGTGGCGTATTGAAGCGGCGTTGTCGGCGGTGGTGGTGATCGGACTGTTGGGGCTGACCGGATTGATCGGCTGGTTCCTGATCCTTGATATCCGCCGCCGCACTGAGGCTGAAGAGGCGTTGCGCGATGCCCAACAGCAGTTGCTTGCGTCCAATCGGCAGCTGGAATTGCTGGCGCTGAAGGACGCGCTGACCGGCCTGGCCAACCGCCGCTGTTTCGATGAAACCCTGACGGTGGAAGCGCGGCGCGCGCAGCGTGACGGCACCTCGCTGGCCTTGCTGATGATCGATATCGACCACTTCAAATTGTTCAACGATGCCTTGGGCCACGTCGCCGGCGACGCCTGCCTGCAAGCGGTCAGCAAGATTCTTGAAGGCTGCGTGCGACGCCCCTCGGATCTGGTCGCGCGCTACGGTGGCGAGGAAATGGCGGTGATCATGCCGGCCACCGACAGCGCCGGGGCGACCGTGGTGGCGCAACTGATGCTCGAGCGTTTGCAGCAAGCGAACATCGCCCACCCGGGCAGTCCGTTTGCTCGGATTACGGTGAGTATCGGCATGGCGGTGGGGACGGGCGCGCAGCTGGATTCGCTGCCGGCGTTGATCCAGACCGCCGATCAGGCGCTGTACCGCGCCAAAGCGGCGGGGCGCAACGGGATGGCCGGGCAGGCCTGAGGCGCACTAGAAAGCTTCGCCGTTATCCAGTTTCGCCAACAGCATTTGTCCGCGTTGCCACAGTGCATCCTGCTTGGCCAGCGGCATGCGGTCGAGGTTCTTGTACATCATGCCCATGCGCTGATTGCCGCGCAGGATATCGCCGTGGCGCATGAGGAAATGCCAGTACAGCGCGTTGAACGGGCAGGCATCGTCCGCGCTGCTTTCCTTGACCTTGTAGGCGCAGTCGCCGCAGTAATCCGACATCCGATTGATGTACTGGCCGCTGGCGCAGTAAGGCTTGGAGCCGAGATAACCGCCGTCGGCATGCATGACCATGCCAAGGGTATTGGGTAGTTCGACCCAGTCGAAGGCGTCCATGTAGATCGCCAGATACCACTCACAGATTTCCTTCGGCGCAATCCCGGCGAGCAAGGCAAAGTTGCCGGTGACCATCAGCCGCTGGATGTGGTGGGCATAGGCATGTTGCAGGCTTTGACCGATGGCCTGGCGCATGCAGTTCATCTGTGTCTGCCCGGTCCAGTAAAACTCCGGCAGCGGACGCGAGTTGCCAAACACGTTGCCCTCGGCGTAGTCCGGCATCTTCAGCCAGTACACGCCGCGCACGTATTCACGCCAGCCGATCAGTTGCCGAATGAAGCCTTCGGCAGCGTTGAGGCCAATGCTCCCCGACCAGTACGCGGCCTCGACATCGCTGCACAGCTGGCGCAAATCGAGCAGGCCGATGTTCAGCGCGGCACTGATCCGCGCGTGAAACAGGAACGGCTCGTCGCTGGCCATGGCGTCCTGGTAGTCACCGAAGCCGGCCAGCGCATAGTCGAGAAAGTATTGCCACAAGGCTTGGGCGTCGGCGTTGGTCACCGGGTAATTGAAGTCGTCCAGCGTGCCGTAATGGCTGGCGAAGCGCTCGCCGACCAACGCCAGCACCTCTTGGGTGATTGCATCATTGGCGAAACGTGCCGGGTAGGGCGGTTTGGCGTGTTTGGGCAGGGCCTTGCGATTCTCCGCATCGAAATTCCACGCACCGCCGACCGGCGTGCCGTCGCCATTGAGTAGCAGCCGACTCTTGCGCCGCATCTCGCGGTAGAAAAACTCCATGCGCAGCTGCTTCTTGCCGCTGGCCCAATTGGAGAACTCTTCGCGGGAGCAGAGGAAACGGCGGTCTGAATGCCAGTGCACGGGCAAGCCCGAATCTTTGATTGACTGCTCAAGGCGCCAGTCGCCGCATTCGGTGATATGAATCTCTTCGGCGCCGGTGAGGGTTTGCCAGCGCTGTAGTTCGCCGGGAATTGAGCCGCTGTTGTCCGGGTCATCGAGGGTGACGTACTGGACGCGGTAGCCTTTATCGCGCAACGCCTCGGCAAAGTGGCGCATGGCGCTGAAGATCAGAGCGATTTTTTGCGGATGATGGGCGACGTGAGTCGCTTCCTCCATGACCTCGACCATCAGCAGCAGGTCGTGCTGGGGATCGAGTGGCTGCAGGGAGGCCAGGTCGAAAGAGAGCTGGTCGCCGAGGATCAGGAGCAAGCGGTGGGCAGGGGGCATGGAGCGAAATCCGGTGAGCGATTCGAACTCCAATAGTTATACAGTTTACTTGTCATGTATAGGTTTTAGCGGACACTGACATCCTATTGTGGGAGCGAGCCTGCTCGCGAAAGCGTCCTGTCAGTCAATACAAGTGCTGACTGACACACCGCCTTCGCGAGCAGGCTCGCTCCCACAGGGATTTGTGTTGTGTGCTTATGCGGGGTAGGTCGGATAGTCGATGTAGCCCTCGGCACCACCGCCATACACTGTCGCCGGATTCAACTGATTCAACGGCCAGTCATTGGCAATCCGCGCCGGCAGGTCCGGGTTGGCCATGAACGGTCGGCCAAACGCAACCAGATCGGCCAGCCCCGACTCAAGCAATTGCGCGCCGGTTTTGGCGGTGTAGCGACCGGCATAAATGATCGCGCCGCTGAAGGTGTCGCGTACGGCCTGGCGAAAGGTCTGCGGCATCGCTGGCGCGTTGTCCCAGTCGGCTTCGGCGATCGACAGGTAGGCGATGCCGACGTCTTCAAGAATCTTGATCGCGGCAATGTAAGTTGTGTGCGGATCTTCCTCGACCAGGCCCAGGTATGTCCGCGCTTCATCGGTGGTAGTGAACAACGGCGCGAAACGCACACCGACCTTGTCCTTGCCAATGCATTCGGCGACGCCGGCCACCACTTCGCGCAAGAAGCGCAAGCGATTGTCCAGTGAGCCGCCGTACTGGTCGGTGCGCAGGTTGCTGTGGGCGGAGATGAACTGGTTGACCAGATAACCGTTGGCGCAATGCAGTTCGATGCCGTCGAAACCCGCATCCATCGCGTTGCGCGCGGCCTGGATGTACAGCTGAATCAGTTCCTGCACTTCATCGGTGCTCAACGCGCGCGGCGCGGACGGCGGCACCAGTTCACCGACACCGGGCGCGGTTTCGATGAACACGCTGACGCGGTCCGTGGCGACCGCAGAGGCCGACACCGGCGCATCGCCGTTGGGCTGCAACGCCGTGTGCGAGACCCGACCGACATGCCAGAGCTGGGCGAAGATCACGCCATCCACGGCGTGCACCGCCTCGGTGACTTTGCGCCAACCGGCGATCTGCTCCGGCGTATGAATGCCCGGCGTCCACGCATAACCCTGACCGCGCGGTTCGATCTGCGTGCCTTCGGTGACCAGCAAACCGGCACCGGCGCGCTGCTGGTAATACTCGGCCATCAACTCGTTGGCGACATTGCCCGGCTGCGTGCTGCGCTGGCGGGTGAGAGGCGGCAGGACGATGCGGTTTTTCAGGGTGTGTGCGCCCAATTTGGCAGGCGTGAAGAAAGCGTTATTCATGGAGTAAGCCTTGAATCTGATTAGACCAGTCGACTAGTGACTGGGCAAAAAAACAACGCCGGGCGGTACGCACGCGGCGTTGATCGGGTTGGAGCGAGGGATTCAGCCGAGCATCTTCAACAGCTTTACGGCAACGGCGGCAGAGCTGGCCGGGTTCTGGCCGGTGACCAGTTGACCGTCAGCCACCACATGCACCTGCCAGTCGGCAACTTTCGAATAGCGCCCGCCAAGACGCTGGAACTCGTCTTCGATGAGGAACGGCACCACGTCAGTCAGGCCGACCGCCGCTTCTTCGGCATTGGTGAAGCCGGTGACATCACGGCCCTTGACGATTGGCTGGCCGTCAGCGCGGACCACATGACGCAACACACCCGGTGCGTGGCAGACAAAACCGTGAGGTTTGTTGGCGCGGTCGAAGGCTTCGATCAGTGCAATAGAGGCTTTGTCTTCGGCCAGATCCCACAACGGGCCGTGGCCACCTGGGTAGAACACTGCGTCGAAATCCTCAGCCTTCACGTCAGCCAAACGGCCAGTGGTGGCGAGTGCCTGTTGTGCGGCCGGATCGGCGCGGAAGCGATCGGTCTCGGCAGTCTGCGCGCTTGGCTCATCGCTTTTCGGATCGAGTGGCGGCTGGCCGCCGGCAGGCGATACCAGGGTGACGTCGGCGCCGGCGTCCTTGAAGGCAAAGTAGGGCGCGGCAAACTCTTCCAGCCAGAAACCGGTTTTCTTGCCAGTGTTGCCGAGTTGATCGTGGGAAGTCAGAACCATCAAGATTTTCATAGAGCACCCTTGGGTTGGTCTGGCATCGGCAGAAGGCGAGGGATTCGCTTGTTGTCGGTGCCGCATGAATTTGTGTGTCGGGGCGCAGCATAGTTTCCAATTAGACCAGTCGTCTAGTAATTTTTTCAGAAAATGTTTTTGCCCGTCGGTTATGGCAAACTCCCGGTCCTGAAAACTATACGACTGGTCTATTGTCTGGAATTTTGCGCACCATGAAGCCGACCTTTGACGACACCCGCCAACACTTGCTCGACACCGGCCACCGGATGATGGCCGAGAAGGGCTTCACCAGCGTCGGCCTCAACGAGATCCTGCAGACCGCCGGCGTGCCCAAGGGCTCGTTTTATCACTACTTCAAATCCAAAGAGTTGTACGGCCAGGCGCTGCTCGAGGATTACTTCGTCGACTACCTCGCCGACATGGAGCGCCGCCTGACATTGCCTGGGCTGACGGCCTTCGAGCGTTTGATGGATTACTGGCAGGGCTGGCAGAACCGCTGCACCCTCGAAGGCCACGGCGATGAATGCCTGGTGGTGAAACTCAGCGCCGAAGTCGCCGATCTCTCCGAATCAATGCGCCTGACCTTGCGCGACGGCGCCGAACGCATCGTCGCGCGCATCACTGAATGCATCGAACAAGGCCAGACCGACAAAAGCCTGCCCGAGGGCGATGCGCGCAAGTTGGCGGAGACGCTGTATCAGCTCTGGCTCGGCGCCAGCCTGCTGAACAAACTGCAGCGCACCGGACAGTCGCTGGAAACCTCGATGGCGATGACCCGGCAGTTGTTGCAAGTCTGAGCCTCGCTGCAGGCTCACTCCTACACTGTTTTGTGCTGAACCATCGGTCTTCATTCAATCCCCAATCCCTGTGGGAGCGGCATGTGCCAAATCCCGGCAACACGCAAAACCCAGTGTGGGAGCGAGCCTGCTCGCGAAGACGGCGGCACATTCAACATCTTCATTGCCTGACCCAATGCATTCGCGAGCAAGCTCGCTCCCACAGGTTTTCGCGGCGTGTGCCAAATCCCGGCGACACGCAAAATCCACTGTGGGAGCGAGCCTGCTCGCGAAGACGGCGGCACATTCAACATCTTCATTGCCT